>JBJEUC010000373.1:0-10467 GCA_051883635.1 Candidatus Fimadaptatus sp. | reverse complement strand
GTCCAGCGTAAGAGCCGCGCCCCGCGCCAGCGCCCTTTGGCCCAGCGCCTCCTGGCCCGGCTCGACCAGGGCGACGATGTGGGGCAGGCGTGGCAGCTGCAGCTCGCGTATATGCGTCATGACGCCCAGCCCGTCCATGCCGGGCATTATCATGTCCAGCATGAGCACGTCGGGCGCGTGCCGCCGGAGCATGTCCAGCGTCCTGAGCCCGTCCCCGGCCGTGAACACTCTGCCCCGACCCAGTCCGCGCAGCCTTGTAAGCAGGATACCTAACTCGTCGTCGTCATCGTCTGCTATCAGAAGTCTTTGTTCGCGCTCCGCCATTTGTACATCTGCCTCCTCTGGGGTGTAGCGGCTGTGACGGCTGTGTTTAAGCGGCGTGCGCCATATCCGCGCCGTCTGCCGCATCGAGCATCCAGTCTATGTAAATGCCGTAGCCCTGCGTGGGATCGTTGACAAATACGTGAGTTACCGCGCCTATGAGCATGCCGTCCTGAAGCAGCGGACTGCCGCTCATGCCCTGGACTATGCCGCCGGTCAGCGAGATAAGCTCCGGGTCGGTTATGCGGACTATCATGCTGCGGGTGGAAGGCTCGTCCTGACGGAACACCTGGGTTATCTCGCAGTCGTAGGCGCGTATGCCGCCCGAATCCAGCGTGGTCAGCAGCTGCGCCGCGCCGGTATGCACCAGCGTGCGGTTGGAAACGATTATGCCCTCGGGATAGAGCGGGTTTTCCAGCTCCTGGTACATGCTGCCGTATATGCCCCAGCGCACGTTGTCGCTTATGGAGCCCAGCCGCTCGGCCCGCTCGATGAAGGCGCCGCGCAGCTCGCCCGGCGCGCCGCGCGAGCCCTCGCGTATGGCCACTATGTCGCTGGCGAGTATCTCGCCCTCGGATACCGTAAGCACATTTCCGGTGTCCACGTCGCATATGGCGTGGCCCAGCGCGCCGTAGCGCCCTGTGGCCGGGTCGTAAAACGACAGCGTGCCCACGCCCGCGGTGGAATCCCGCACCCATGCGCCCAGCCGGTAGCGGTTGTCGTGCGGGTCCAGCACCGGGGTCACGGATACGGTGCGCTGCCCGCTACTGCCGCTTATCGTCAGCTCCACCGGAGCGCCCTCGCCGTCGGCCAGCAGCGCGGTGAACTCGTCCACCGAGTTGACCGGCGTGCCGTTCAGCATCACTATCGCCTCGCCTGCGCGCAGCTCGGCGGCGCGCGCCGGGCATACCGTGCCGCCCTCGGTGGCGATGTCGGATACGCCCACCACCATTACGCCCTGCGTGCGCAGCGCCACGCCTATGCTGTGGCCGCCCGGCACCACGGTGCGCTGCGCGGCGACGGTTAGCGTCACGCGCCGCACCGGCACGCCCCACAGCGCAAGGTCTATGCCGCCCGCGCTCAGGCGCTCGTCGCCCCGCGCCGCCGCGGCCAGATAGCCGCTGCCGTCCTCGCCCAGCACGCGGGCCAGCACGAACTCCTGGCCCGCCGGGACCACTATCTCCTCCGGAGCGGCCGCGATGTGCCGGGCGCGGGGAGTGAACGATATGAGCAGCCCCGCGCTCAGCAGTCCGGCCGCAATGCGTCGCATCGTCATCATATTCATACCCTCAGATCATCCTTTCACGCATTCCTGCGCTTAAGATAACCTTTCGCGCCTTGCGCTATTCGCGCAGGACTGCCTGCGGCATATCGCCGCGGGGCGGATGAGCGGACTTGCGGTATGTATCTGTTCAATGCCCGGTATGCGTTTTTATGGTCAATTCAATGCGGAAACGGTCGTGCCTGTAAGGAAGCGCCGCTTGTGATTTGCTAAAAACTTATGACGGAAACCTTGCGACGTGGCGCTGCCGTCAGACATATCCCACCTGATATTATAACATCAAGCGGCAGTTTTGTCGATACTGGCGGAAGCAAATTGTACAAATGGGCGCGAATAAAGCCGCAGGGCAAACGCCCTGCGGCCGTAGCAGTCAAATAAGTATGTTCGAAAACGCGGGGTTATTGGCCTCTGCGCGCCGCGAAGCACTCGCTGCAGTAGATGGGACGGTCGTTCTTGGGAATAAAGGGCACGCGCGTCGGGCGGCCGCACTCGGCGCAAACGGTCTCGTACATCTCACGCGGGCCATTGCTGGCGCCACGGCTGGCCTTGCGGGCATCGCGGCATTCCTTGCAGCGCAGCGGCTCGTTCTGGAAGCCCTTTTCCGCATAGAACTCCTGCTCGCCGGCAGTAAACACAAATTCCTTGCCGCAATCCTTGCAAACCAGCGTCTTGTCTTCGTACATTGGAATTTCCCCCCGCTAAACAAAAAAATGATTGACCCATGAAACGCGGCTGACCTGATCTTTGCCCCCACACTCGCCGTCTGAGACTATCGCTACCCGGGGATCGCCCTCTCACTACACATCTTCGCAGCGCGCCCATGGGACGCGCGGGACGGACTTACTTCTAGACCGCACCATGCTCACCGGCGCTTTGGCCGGCTTACGTGGATCGCTTTGCCTGCGGCTGGCCTCGACTTTCAATCACAGACCCGGGTCCCACAAGTCCCCTATATTGTAACCCCAATCCCTTAAAATAGCAAGAGCAAATTTTAAATTGGGTAACTTTTTTTTAAAATTGGGGCACACAAGGGCAAATGAGCGTTATATTGGCATGAAAGCGCAAGCGCGCAGCCCGGCAGGAGCGGGCTTGCGGGGCATTCGCTCCCGGCCGCCGCAGGGCGCGCGTTTATTTTGGCCATATGGTTGAAAATGCGCAGGAAATCCAGTATAATATAGTTGGTATGGCGCGGCAAGTTTGCGCCGCCCGTCTCGTAAAGGAGAGTGACGATATGGATTGCAAATTCAGGACCGATCTGGGCACCGTTACGGTGAACGAGGAGGTTTTGCTGAAGATAGCCAGCTATACGGCGCTGAGCTGCTACGGCATAGTGGCGATGGCGTCCAAGTCCGCGAAGGACGGGCTGGTGCAGCTCTGGAATCGCGACAATCTGGGCCGCGGCGTGCGCCTGCGCGCGTGCGAGGACTACGTGGACGTGGATCTGTTCATAGTGGTCGAATATGGCACCAGCATAGGCGCGGTCGCCAATTCAATAATCGATACGGTCAAATACAACGTGGAATACTTAACCGGCGTAAAGGTCAACAAGGTTAACGTTTCCATCGAGGATATCAGGGTCTGATCGATCGTTGGGCAGGGGAAGGGCAGCCTTCCGCCCCGCCGCCGCCCCTTAAGGCGGCGCGCGAGTTACTTACGCGTAAGGAGTGGTATTTTTTGGCGCTTAAAACGATTGACGGGATCCTGCTGAAGGATATGATATCGGCGGGCGCGGCGCTGCTGGAGAAGAACCGGCAGGCGGTCGACCAGCTCAACGTCTTTCCGGTTCCCGATGGAGATACGGGCACGAACATGTCCCAGACCATAAACGCGGCCGTGCGCGAGATGACCAGCCGGGACCTGGTCAACGCGGGCGAGATAATGCAGGCCGTGGCCCGCGGCGCGCTCAAGGGCGCGCGGGGCAATTCGGGCGTTATACTCTCGCAGATACTGCGCGGCTTTGCCCGCGCGGCCGAGGGCGCGGACAACATAGACGCGTCCATGCTGCGCGATATGTTCCTCAGGGGCTCCGAGACCGCCTACAAGGCGATAATGAAGCCCAAGGAGGGCACGATACTTACGGTCATCCGCGTGATAGCCGAGGAGGTGGACGCCGCCTTCCGCCCCGACTGGGACCTGATAGAGATGATGGACTTCGCGCTGGAGAGCGGCGACAGGATACTGCGCCAGACCACCGACATGCTGCCCGCGCTCAAGCAGGCGGGCGTGGTGGACTCGGGCGGCAAGGGCCTGTGCATAGTGCTCAAGGGCTTCATGAGCGCCATGCAGGGCGAGCACATCGACTCCGCCGTGATAGAGTCGGGCCAGGTGGCGCTGCCGGGCGACTTCGTGGACGACCACGATTCGCTGGACGAGATAACCTATGGCTACTGCACCGAGTTCATAGTGTCCCACCCCAACGAGGACTGCACGGACAACGCCGTGGCGCGCTTCCGCAGCAGGCTGGAAAAGATAGGCGACTGCGTGGTCGTGGTGAGCGACGGCGAGGTCGTGAAGGTGCATGTGCATACCAACGACCCCGGCAAGGCCATACAGATGGGCCTGGCGCTGGGCGAGCTGGACTCCATCAAGGTTGACAACATGATGGAGGAGTTCCGCGAGCGCATGGAAAAGAAGCTCAAGGCGCAGAAGGTCGAGCTCAAGGACTACGGCATGGTGGCCGTTTCGCTGGGCGAGGGGCTGGCCAACATACTGACCGACCTGGGCGTGGACGTGGTGGTGGACGGCGGACAGACCATGAACCCGTCGATAGACGACATAGTGCAGGCGATCGGCAAAACGCCCGCCCGCAACGTGTTCGTGTTCCCCAACAACTCCAACATAATCATGGCGGCCGACCAGGCCTCGCAGATAGTGAGCGACAAGAACGTTATGGTCGTGCCCACGCGCTCGGTGCCCCAGGGCATCGCGGCGGCGGTGGCCTTCATGCCCGACGACGCGGCCGAGGTCAACTTCGCCAACATGAAGGAGGCCGCGGGCGCGGTCAAGACCGGCCAGGTGACCTACGCCGTGCGCGATACCACGCTGGACGGCGCCGAAATACACAAGGGCGACATAATGGGCCTCATGGACGGCAAGATAAGCTCGATAGGCCACGACATTGCCGACGTGTCGATAGACCTGCTGCGCGGAATGGTGGACGATGTGTCCGAGCTGATAACCGTGTTCTACGGCGCGGATACCGCCGAGGAGGAGGCCTCCGCCCTCTCCGAAAGGCTTACGGAGATATTCCCGGACTGCGACGTGGAGGTACATATGGGCGGGCAGCCGCTGTATTACTACCTTTTCTCGGTGGAATGAGCGCGCCCGGCAAAGCAGGGTCGCGCTGATGGGGAGGCCGCAGGGCCTCCCCATGGCTTGTCAGGGGACAGCGACCGCTTGAAGCGCCTCGGGGCCGGAGCCCTCTCGGGCTTCAACCGTACCGGCGGCGCGCGCCGGGGCCGCGGCAGCTTCTTCTGAGGAGAGTCTGCTCCCCGGGGAAGAGAGTGCAGGGGATGGAAGCCGGCCGGGGGAGCCTGCTCCTCCGGCCGCCAGGGGAGGCCTTACGGCCTCCCCATGTGTTTTAAGGTGGCGCGCAGGTATTTACGGGCGCGCGTGGGGGCATTATCAGGGGGAGGGGCAATGGCGGACAGCGAACTCAAAACGCTCAAAAACCTGGGCGAAAAGCGCCTGAAGGCGCTGAGCGACGCGGGCATATACACGTTTTCCGACCTGGCGCGCTTTTTTCCGCGCGCTTACCGGGATCTGGACGACATACGCCCCATAAGCGAGACCTGCTTCGAGCGCTACGACGTGATAGAGGGGCGCATAACCGGGCGGGTGGACAAGGCCTTCTTCGGCCGCATGTGCATAGTGCGCGCGCGCATAACGGATGCGTCGGGCACGCTCACGGCGGTATGGTACAATCAGCCCTGGCTGGCGGCGCAGCTCTGCGAGGGGCAGACGCTCAAGCTCTACGGCCGGGCCGAGTACCGGCGCGGCGCAAAGCAGATGCTCTCGCCGCAGATGTGCCACGGCCACGGCATAGAGCCGCTGTACCGCCGGATAAACGGCGTGCCCGACGCGATGCTGCGCGGCTGGATAGCGGCGGCGGCCCAGCGCGAGGCGGCGGAGGTGCCGGAGGTGCTGCCCGACGAGCTGCGCGAGCGGCACGGGCTGTGCACATACGCCGAGGCCATATTGCAGGCCCACGCGCCCGAATCGCGCGAAAAGCTGGCCCGGGCCAAGCGCTATCTGGCCTTTGAGCAGCTGATAATCTACCAGCTGGCGCTGGGCTCCATGCGCCGCCGGGGCGAGGGCGGCGCGGTGATAGACGTGGACAGGGGCGCGCTGGAGGGCTTCATATCGGGCTGGGCATTTGCACCCACGGGCGCGCAGCGGCGCGTGATAGACGCGATAGTCGCCGATATGGCCGCGCCTGCGCCCATGGCCCGGCTGGTGCAGGGCGACGTGGGCTGCGGCAAGACGGCGGTGGCCTTCGCGGCCATGTTCGCGGCGGCGCGGGCGGGCTGGCAGTCCGCGCTGATGGCCCCGACCGAGGTGCTGGCGCGCCAGCATTACGAAAACGCCCAGCGCGAGCTGGAGCCGCTGGGCATACGCTGCGCGCTGCTCACCGGCTCGGTCACGGGTGCGCGCCGGCGCGAGGTGCTCGCGGCGCTGGCCGACGGCTCCTGCCAGGTGGCCATAGGCACGCACGCGCTGATATCGGAGGGCGTGAAGTACGCGCGCCTGGGCCTGGTTATAACCGACGAGCAGCACCGCTTCGGCGTGCGGCAGCGTACCCGCCTGAGCGAGAAGGGCGAAAGCCCCAACACTCTGGTAATGAGCGCCACGCCGATACCGCGCACGCTGGCGCTGGTGCTGTACGGCGATCTGGACATATCGGTGATAGACGAGCTGCCGCCGGGCCGCACGCCCGTGCGCACCTACGTGGTGCCCGAGCACAAGCTGGACGGGCTGTACGGCTTCGTGCGCGCGCGCGTGGAGGAGGGCCGCCAGGCCTACTTCGTCTGCCCGCTGGTGGAGGAGAGCGAGGAGAGCGAGGCCACCTCCGCCGAGTCGCTCTATGAGGAGCTGCGCACGCGCCGGCTGCGCGGGCTGAGCATAGAGCTGGTACACGGACGCATGAAGAGCGCCGACAAGGACGCGGCGCTGGAGCGCTTCCGCACCGGGCAGACGCAGGTGCTGGTATCGACCACGGTCATCGAGGTGGGCGTGAACGTGCCCAACGCCAGCGTAATGGTGATAGTGAACGCCGAGCGCTTCGGCCTGAGCCAGCTGCATCAGCTGCGCGGACGCGTGGGGCGCGGCAGGTACGAGAGCCAGTGCTTCCTGCTGGCGGAGCGCTGCGAGCGGCTGGACGGCTTCTGCCGCACCAACGACGGCTTCGAGATAGCCCGGCAGGATCTCGCCCAGCGCGGCGCGGGCGAGCTGATGGGCGCGCGGCAGTCGGGCATGGACGAGCTGATGAGCGGGCTGATGAACGCCGGGCCGGAGCTGATAGAGGAGACGCACGAGGAGGCGCGCCGCATGCTGCGCGACGACTCGCTCGCCAGCGCGCAGCTGGTGCTGGAGGCGCGGCGGCTGTTCGAGAAGGACGCCGCGCGGTATGGGGTGAACTGACCCAAACGGCTGGCTAAAGGACGGGCGAATGCACCGGTGGTGCAGGCGCAGGGGTGGCTGCTCGGGAGCGCGTTGCCGTGCGCGGCTGTGGATAAGTGCGGAGGGGCCGTTATGCGGATGCACCGCGCAGGAGCGCGTTGCCGTGGGCGGCGGTTGTGGATGAGCGCGGGGTCATTACAGGAGAAAGCGACATGCATGAGCGCGTTGCCGTGGGCGGCGACTGTGGATAAGCGCGGGGTTGTCTTTGCAGAAGAGAGCGTCGTGCAGGAGCGCGTTACCGTGGGCGGCTGCGGACAGGTGTTTTGGCAGGAGAGAACGCCGTGCAGGGGCGCGCTGCCGTGAATAGCGGCTGTGGATGAGCGCGTAATTGTCTTTGCAGGAGAGAGCGACACGCAGGAGCGCGTTACTGTGGGCGGCGACTGTGGATAAGTGCGTAGTTGTCTTTGCAGGCGAGAGCGTCGTGCGTGAGCGCGTTGCCGTGGGCGGCGGCTGTGGATAAGTGCGGAGTGGTCTTTGCAGGAGAGAGCGACACGCAGGGACGCGTTGCCGTGTGCGGCGACTGTGGACAGGTGCGGAGTTGTCTTTGCAGGAGAGAGCGACACGCAGGAGCGCGTTGCCGTGTGCGGCGACTGTGGACAGGTGCGGAGTTGTCTTTGCAGGAGAGAGCGACACGCAGGAGCGCGTTACCGTGGGCGGCGACTATGGATAAGCGCGAATTTGTCTGCGCAGTAGGAAGCAACATGCATGAGCGCGTTGCGGTGGCCTGCGGCTGTGGACAGACGTTTAGTTGACTTCATATGAGGATACACCGCGCAGGGGCGCGTTGCCGTGGGCTACGGCTGTGGATATGTGCGTATGTGCTTTTGCAGGCGAGAGCGCTGCACAGGAGCGCACGGCCGCGCGCGGCTGTGGATAAGCGCGGCGTTGCCGGACAGGGCAGAAGGGCGATGTGAGCATGAGGAAGATATACATTGACTGCGGGGAGCTGGACAGTGCGGACGGCGCAACGGGCGTGATACTGGGCGACGACGGTATGCCGGTGGAGGCGGTCATATGCGGAGTGCGGACGTATTCCATGCCCGCGCAGCACCGCGACGGCGTGTATGATATGCTGGCCGAATGCTGCTCGATAGAGTTTGTGTTTGACGACGCGCCGGTGCGCGCCGAGTTCTACCCGGTGCCGCAGATGGTGCTGTTTGCCTGCGACGGCGGGGGCGGATGCTTCTGCTCGACCAGCGCGAGCATGGACATGGCCGAGCCGGACGCGCCCATATACTATGTGAACAACGCGCTGGAGTGCATATACCTCGCGCCCAACCTGCGCGCACTGATAACCTCGGCCGTGTACACGCCCGGACTGCTGGCGCGCGCGGGCGTGGCCCGGCCGCGCAGGCCGCTGAACTATCGCGGGCAGCAGATGCTGATAGAGCGCCTGTCGCTGCGAGCGGCCGACGCGGCGGACGTGCGCGCGGTGCATGAAGAGAAGGGCATACGCATGTACCGTGATCGCGATACCGCCGCGAGTGAGCTCGAGTTCGAGCACCTCCACGGCGTAACGCCGTGAACATCGGACAGCAACGTGCGGCAGCGCGCAAAAGCGCGCTGCCGCACGTTGCTGTATATGCGCCCAGCCGCCGCGCAGTAAAGAACGCAATGCCCACGCAAACGCCCCGCTGCGGCAGAGCGGCGGTACCAAAGACATATTGCATAAAAGGACGAGACCTGCCAGAACGGAAGCACGGCAGGGAATGCGCTCACCGACGCGCCGGGGATTATGCCTGCTGCGGGGAATACCAATGCTCCATAAGCGGACGCGGGAGCTTTGCCGCGCATTGCTCGTCCTCACTGCGTCCGGATATCCTTCGGCTCAGAAAGACAACGACCTCATGCCGTTCCACCCCGATGATCGCACTTCCGACACTGTATCATAGCCGGATCGGTGTCTTCCTTGTAGAACAAACCGGCCCACTTACAGATGCTCTGAAGAAGCGGAACCACGGATTCGCCCTTTGCTGTCAGTGAGTATTCGACCCTGGGCGGAATCTCATCGTAGGATCTGCGCAGTACGATGCCGTTCGCGATCAGCTCCTTCAGCGTTGAGGCAAGGACAGCGTCCGTGATGTTGCCCATCTCCTTGCGCAGTTCGCTGTAGCGCAGCGTTCCGAGGGTGGACAGCACGCAGATGATGCGGGAATTCCATTTCCCGCCGAACAGCTCCATGCCGTATTCCAAAGGGCAGCGGATATCTTTAGCCATCTTTCGTTGATATGCCATCATTTCCCCATCCTTTCACGATCGCCGGAGCGGCAGATGCCGGAAAGCAAATGCCGCGGCCGCCTCAGCCCTTCTTATTCTATCGTGGCAGATCGGAAATGGCAAGCGGCTTTAATGCTGATCGTTGGATGCACATCGGCCTTTCACGCTTGCAGAACCTTCTTGTTTTCAGGGCCCGGGGTGGTGACGATCACCTTTTCCGGGGTGATGACCAGCGCGCCCTTTGCAGTCGCTGCGCCGTTGAACATCTTTTCGACCATGGCCCTGAAGGTTTCAACAACCTTGCCCTCGGTGACATATTCGGCCCTGCCCTTCACCTGATAGCCTTCGAGCTTCTGCGCGTCGTAGACGGAGATGGCGATGTTGCCGCCGCTTGCACGGAGGTTGTTCAGCGTGGTCTCCAGGAACACATCGCCCACTACCAGCCTGCCGTCCTCCGTAACATCCTTGAACGCGACGGGAACCACATTGGGCTCGCCGTTCGCGCAGGTGGCCAGATCCCACATGCCCGCCCTGAGCAGCTTCACAACATTCTCGTTCAACATCAGAAGTACCTCCCAAATCGTATTCGCTTGTTTCAGCATACACATTGTAGAGGATCGGCTCACGCCAGGCAAGATATCAGCAAGTTTATGAGCTGCTCATAAATTTCATAGTGATTGACCGCAAGGCAGGAACCGGCTCAGAACCTGTGTCCGATTATTGCGCTGCTTTTATAGATTATAAGGCTTTGGCGAATAGCAATCCAAAAGCGGAGCGAAGAACTGACCGCCTGAAGCTGATGGCTGCTGCCGCAGCCATCAGCGGCGCAAGGACGCCGACGCGCATCCGCAAATTAACGGCAGAACGCAGAGCAACACCCTCACCCTTTGCAACAACGGCAGAGCGCTGCGTCAGAACGCAGCGCTCTGCCGCCTCCAACCCCATAGCGGAGCGGCGGCGTTTCAAGG
>JBJEUC010000372.1:0-2548 GCA_051883635.1 Candidatus Fimadaptatus sp. | reverse complement strand
GCGGGCGGGCGAGAGCCGAGCGGGCGGGCGAGAGCCGAGCGGGCGGGCGAGAGCCAAGCGTGCAGGCGCGCGGCGAGCGTGCAGGCGTGAGCCAATCAGGCAAGTGCGTGACAACGGCCAAGCGCGCTGCAAGCTACCCTGCATGCGGCAAGCTGGCAAGAGTGAGCCAAGCGTGCAGGTGAGAGCCAAGCGGGCAAGCGAGAGCCAAGCGTGCAGGCGTAAGCCAAGCGTGCAAGTGCGCGCCGCGCGGACATATGACGGCGCGCCCGGGCGGGATATGTATTGACCGGGAACGAGGAGGGAACGAACCAAATGGTGGGCATTATCTGGCTGGCGGCGTTTGTGGCGTGCGGCGAGCTGATGGCCGAGCGCCTGCTGGCCGGGCGGCCGGTCATGATACGCGCCTGGATAGGCGCGGTCATAGGACTTGTGATGGCCATGTGGCTGCCGGCGCTGTGCGCGTTTGCGATGCGCTTTACCGTGGCGGCGCAGTGGACGGCGCTGGGCATAGGCGCGGCGGGAGCGATCGCGGTATGGCGCTTCATGAAGCCGCGCGAGAGGCGCATACCCGGGGCGGACGAGGCGCCGCCCTGGCAGGCGGTGCTGGCCGTGGTGCTGCCGCTGATAGCGGTGGGCGCGTATCTGCAATACACGCACAACCTGCGCCCGACAGGCGGCGCGTACAACGTGGGCCAGTCCACGTACAGCGACATCAACCTGCACCTGAGCATAGTGACCGGGCTGCGGGACGCGGCGTTCCCGCCGGAATACATAATACTGCCCGGCACGCGGCTGTGCTATCCGTTCCTGATGGATTCGCTTTCGGCGTCCATGTACATACTGGGCACGGCCCTTCCGGCCACGCTGTGGCTGCCCGGCACTTTGATGATGCTGCTGGTGTTCGTGGGCTATGCGTGCCTGGCGTGGCAGCTGACGGGCCGCGCCTGGATGATGGCGCTGTGCGTGCTGTTCCTGTTCGTCAACGGCGGCTTCGGCTTCTTCAACATGATAGACATGGTGATAAAGGACCCCTCCGCCTTCAACGAGATATTCACCGGCTACTACATGACACCGACCAACCTGCCCGACCTCAACCTGCGCTGGAGCAACATACTGGTAGACATGCTGGTGCCGCAGCGCACGTTCCTGGCCGGATGGACGGTGCTGATACCGATATTGTACCTGCTGATAGACGCCATACGCTCGCGCCGGCGCGCGGCGTTTGCGCTCACGGGCGTGCTGGCGGGCTGCCTGCCCATGATAAACACCCATGCGTTTCTGGCGCTGGGCCTGGCCAGCCTGGGCTTCATGGCCTGGGAGCTGACCGGCTGCGCGCGGCAGGTGCGCCGCATGCGCGCGGACGGGCAGGGCTCCATAGGGGAGCTGGCGAAGGCCCGGCGCGCTCTGACCTCGACGCTGTGCGACTACCTGGTCTACGGGGGCATCGCAGTGGCGATGGCGCTGCCGCAGATGGTGATATGGACGTTCAACCAGGCGACGGAGGGCGGCTTTGTCAAGCTGCACTTCAACTGGGTGAACAACGAGGGCGGCACGCTGATAGACGAATACTTCTGGTTCTGGATAAAGAACATCGGCCCGGCGGCGCTGTTCATAATACCGGCGCTGCTCGACTCCAAACGGGAGCAGCGCATGATAGCGGTGGGCGCGTTTACCATATTCGCCGTGGCGGAGACGGTGGTATTCCAGCCGCTGGTGTACGACAACAACAAGCTCTACTACGTATGGTATATGCTCATGCTGCCCGTGGTGATGCGCTACATACAGCACATGGGCGAGGGCATGAAGAAGATGCAGCTCCGGGGCGCGCCGCTGCTCATGGCGCTGTTCGTGTTCACGGGGCTGCTGTCCGGCTCGCTCACGATAGCGCGCGAGTGCGTGTCCGACTACCAGCTCTATTCCGCCGTTGAGGTGACGGCCATGGAGTATGTGGATGAAAACGCGCCCGCCGACGCGGTGTTCCTGACGGCCGGGCAGCACAACAACGCCGTATCCACGCTGGCGGGGCGCAGGCTGGTATGCGGTTCGGACACATTCCTCTACTTCCACGGGCTGGATTACGGCCGGCAGAAGGCGGACGCGGCGCAGATGTTCCTTGATCCCGCCGGCAGTGCGGCGCTGTTTGAGGAGTACGGCGTGGATTACATATACGTGAGCGCGCAGGAGCGCTCGCGCATGGCGATGGACGAGGCGGAGATCGCCGCGCTGTATCCGCTATGGTACAGTCTGGGCGACATAAGCATATATGCGGTCTCGGAGCGCGCGCAGGAGCAATGTGTGGGATAAATTAATAATATCGGGCGTGGGATTGTGGGTCTCACGCCCGATATTTGTGTTTTGGAGGGGTGGCGGCGAGGCGGCGCGTTATTACGCGGCGCTCCGCCGGTGGGGCAGATGGTTTTCGTGTTGCTTTGCGTTCTGCTGCAACCTTGCGGGCTGTGCGGCGGCGTTCTTGCGCCGCTGTTACTTGTTGGCGCAGCCGTGTGGCAGCCTCCGGCGGCCAAGGAGGATTAGGGGGATTGCGATTTCC
>JBJEUC010000371.1:0-2555 GCA_051883635.1 Candidatus Fimadaptatus sp. | reverse complement strand
CGCGGGAACACCAGCATGACTAGCCCCACGATGATGCTCAGCGCCGATGAGCATATCATCGAATTGCGGATCTTCCTTGCCGTCATTGTGCATTCCTCCCAAATGCCATATACCTGATTCATTATATCACTTTCGGCTCAGACAGGGCATGACACTTCGCCGATACGACCAAATTTGCGACAAAATCGATTTTTGTCGCAATGCGGGCGGAGGCCACTTTGCGCTTGCGCGCCCGGGGAGCGTGATGTATAATCTATGCATCGGGAGGGATATCGATGCGATTTGCCGAGACGGTGGGCGGGCGGCCCTTCACCAAGGACCCGGCGGTAGTGCGCCTGAACGGCCGCCGCTTCATGTATTACTCGCTGCCGCCCGAGCGCGAGGGCGGCCCCTGGCGCATAGGCATCGCCTGCGAGGACGGGGCCGGGAGCTTCGTGCCCGCGGGCAGGCTGGAGCCGGAGCAGGACTGCGAGCGCAACGGGCTGTGCGCGCCGGGCGCGATAGTGCTGGACGGCTGCGTGCACATGTTCTATCAGACCTACGGCAACGGCGCGCGCGACGCGATATGCCACGCGGTATCGCGCGACGGGCTGTACTTTGAGCGCGACGGGAGCAACCCGGTGTTCTCGCCCACGGGCGCGTGGACGTGCGGCCGGGCGATAGACGCGGACGTGGTCGAGTTCCGGGGCGAGCTGATAATGTACTTCGCCACCCGCGACCCCGGGATGCGCGTGCAGATGCTGGGCGCGGCCTCCGCGCCGCTGGGCAGCGGCTACGGGCGCGGCGACTGGACGCAGCGGTGTGACGAAAGCATACTGCGGCCCGAGCTCGACTGGGAGCAGGACTGCATAGAGGCCCCGGCCGCCTGCGTGTACGGCGGGCGCGTGTACCTGTTCTACGGCGGCGCATACAACAACGCCCCGCAGCAGATAGGCTGCGCCGTGAGCGACGACGGCTTCGCCTTCCGGCGCATATCCGATGTGCCCTTCCTGCCGAACGGCGCGCCCGGCTCCTGGAACGCGAGCGAATCGGGCCACCCCTTCGCCTTTGAGGACGGCGGCAGGTACTTCCTGTACTATCAGGGCAACTGCGACGGGGGCCGTACGTGGTACATATCGCGCGCCGAGTTTGAGTTCCGGGGCGGAATGCCGGTGCTGACGGTCGGGAGCGAAAATTGACTTTCGGTCAAATCAGCCCGCCAAGTGGTTATGACGGGTCTGCGGGCCCTTCCCACGGACGTTGCTGTTCCTGAGCCGGTGAGGCGAGGGCGGCATCCGGTATTGACCTTTGGTCAGGAATGCATTCAGGGCGCCAGCGACGCGCCAAACAGTGATTTGACCGATAGTCAATTTTGAAACGTTGACGAAATACATATACGAGGTAATGAATATGGCGACGATAACGGTGGTCGGCTCGGGCATGATGGGCTCGGCGATAATTTTCCCCGCCGCGGACAACGGCAACACCATACGCATAGTGGGCACTCCCCTGGACCGGGAGATAATCGAGCACGCGCGCCAAACCGGCGAGCATCTCACGCTCAAGCGGCGCATGCCCGAGGGCATAACCTACTACCAGTTCGAGGAGCTGGACGCGGCGCTTGAGGGCGCGGACCTGATGGTCAGCGGCGTATCCTCCTTCGGCGTGGACTGGTTCATGAGCGAGGTGCTGGGGCGCATACCCCGGGAGCTGCCGGTGCTGTCGGTCACCAAGGGCATGCTGAACTCCGGAGACGGCGAGCTGATATCCTACCCCGAGCTGTACCGCAAGGCCTCCGGCCGCGACAACCTCATGGCCGTGGGCGGGCCCTGCACCAGCTACGAGCTGGCCGACCACGACTTCACCGAGGTGACGTTCTGCGGCTGGGACATGGAGCTTTTGCGCCGGACGCGCGCGCTGTTCGAGCGGCCCTACTACCACGTGAGCCTCTCCACCGACGTGCGGGGCGTGGAATGCGCGGTGGCGATGAAGAACGCCTACGCGCTGGGCGTATCGCTGGCGATAGGCATGTCCTACGCGCGCGAGGGCCGGGAGAAGGAGCACTACAACTCGCAGGCGGCGCTGTTTGGCCAGGCCGTGCGCGAGATGACGCGGCTGCTCCGGGCGTGCGGCGGCGACGAGAGCAACCTGGCGCTGGGCGCGGGCGACCTGTACGTGACGGTATTCGGCGGCCGCACGCGGCGCATCGGCATACTGCTGGGCGAGGGCATGGACTTCGACGCGGCGATGAAGGAGCTCAGCGGCGTGACGCTGGAATCGATAGTGATTTCGGCGCGCACATCCGCGGCCATACGCCAGCGCATCGCTGCCGGCACGGCGGACGCCGGTGACTATCCCCTGCTGATGCACATAGACGAGCTGATAAGCGGGCGCGCGACCGTGAACGTGCCCTGGGACAGCTTTGAGTACGAATTCACTCGCTGAAAGGAAGCGGTCGAAATGGTCAAGGACAACATCAGGGCGGCAAGGCGGTACGCCGGGCTCTCGCCCCGCATCGCGCAGGCGCTGGAGTTTGCGGCGGGCGGCGGGCTGGAGGGCCTGGGCACGGGCCGTCA
>JBJEUC010000370.1:0-10548 GCA_051883635.1 Candidatus Fimadaptatus sp. | reverse complement strand
ACTTCCGGCCTCTTGAACCCCATTCAAGCACGCTACCAAACTGCGCCACACCCAGCCAACGCATATTATTATAGCATACATCGGGCCGGAATGCAAGCCCTTTTTTCGGAAAAAATCAGTTTTTTTGCAGCTTGTGCGGGCGGCGCTCAGAGCGCGCGGCTCCACAGGGCTATCGAGCGCCGATTCCAGGTGTAGCTCACCCGGAGCCGCCCGCCCGATACGGCTATCGAGGGGTAGGAGAACTCCGCGGGCCGGCCGGTGTCCGGGTCGGTCGCCGCGTCCTCGAGCGTGGCGAAGGGCAGGAAGCTCGCGCCGCCGTCCTCGCTGGAATATACGGCCAAAGGGGTGCGCGCGGCGAAGTCGCCGCTGACCGGGTTGAGCGCCAGGAACAGGCGGCCGTCGGGCGCGCGCGTCACGTCTATGCCGCTGTTGTTGTTGGGCAGCGCGGTGGGGAGGGCCGTGCTCCAGCTGCGCCCGCCGTCGGCCGAGTCGGAGTGGTATATCCGCCCGCCGCTGGTGCGCAGCAGCGCATGCACCTGGCCCGGCGCGCTCTCCCAGAGCGTGGGCTGTATCGCGCCGCGCCCCGGTATGAAGCCGGGTCCGGCGGGCGAGGAGAGGTTTACGGGTATGTCCGCAAGCCGCGCAAACGATTCGCCCTCGTCGAGGGATATGTCCACGCGCGGCCGCCAGGGGCCGTCCTCGTCCGAGTTGGGCGCCAGCAGCGCGCCGCTGCTCAGGCGGATGGGATGCGAGCGCACCGGCCCTCCGGCGGGGTCGCCCGGGTAGCCGTGCGGCGCGCTCCAGGTGAGGCCGCCGTCGCGCGAGAGCATGGTCATGCTGCGCCAGGCGCGTATCTCGCGGCCCACCTTGAACACAATGCGCACGCCGTCCGCGACCTCAAACAGCACCGGGTTCCAGTGCGGCTCGTCGCACAGCTTGGCGATACGGCGCGGCTCATGCCAGCGGCCGCCGTCGCATATGCTCAGCCATATGCCCACGTCGTCGGCCTTTTCGTGCGCGCCGGCGAAGTAGGCGACAAGCAGCCGCCCGCCCTTGAGCGGCAGCAGGCAGCTCGCGTGGCAGCTGGGGAAGTACGTATCCGGCTTGAATATCAGTCTGCTCATATGCGGCTCCTTATGTCGCTCACGCGCGCGCAGTCCACCATGTCGAACGAGTCCTCGGGCGGGTAGAGCGCCCCGCCGAAGTGTATGGCCGCGTTGCCGGCGCAGGAGCCGTCGGGGCGGCTCGCCTTGGCGGACATGTGCGCCTGGGTGCAGCCGGTCGCGCGCAGCACCGAGCGGATGTTGCGCTGGTTGATGCCCGCGCCGGGCAGTATCTCTATGCGGCCGCGCGCGTAGTCGACCATTTCGGCTATCACGTCCAGCCCCAGCGGCGCGGAGGGCATCTGCCCGCTGGTGAGCACGCGGTCAAAGCCCGCGTCCACCAGCGCGTCCAGCGCCGCGCGCCAGTCGGGCACCACGTCTATGGCGCGGTGGAACACGGCCTGGCGGCCCATGTCGCGCGCCATGCGGGCCAGACGCGCGTTGCGGGCCATGTCGGGCGTGCCGTCGTCGTTCAGGCAGCCGAACACTATGCCGTCCGCGCCCAGCTCCATCAGCTCGCGCGCGTCCGCCTCCATTGCGGCAAACTCGCGCGCGGTGTAGCAAAAGCCGCCCGCGCGCGGACGTATCATCGCCATTATCGGTATGCCGCACTCGGCGCGCGCGGCGCGCAGCGTGCCCGCCGTGGGCGTGAGCCCGCCCAGAAACAGCGCCGAGTTCAGCTCGACGCGGTCGGCTCCGCCCCGCGCCGCCTCGACGCAGTCGTCGGCCGAGCCGCAGCATATCTCAAGTACTATCCTGTTCATTTGCATTCCGCCTTTCGCGTATGTCGCTGCGCCGCCGGGCAGGCCGGTGGCGGCAGGGGAGGGGCGTGCAGAGCTGCCCCGGGTCACATGATGGAGCGGGTGGATGTCCGGATCGGGCGTGGAGGTTTCCTATATATGTGGGTGGGCGGGGGTGTGATTTCGAGCGTTGGATGACGGCAGGGCGCGAGACCTGCCGAACCGGGCCACATGATGCGACCGGCGGGCTTCAGGCTTGCGCGGGAAGCCCTTCCTATATGCATGGACAGCCGGGCGATACGGTGCTTGCTTGGCTGACGCTCGGGGCCTGCCGAACTGGCGAACTTCTGCCGTTGGCAAGAAGCCATCGTATATGCATGGCCAACCGCAATGCCCGCGTTCGCACATTGAATGGCGTCAGGGCGCGAGACCTGCCGAACCGGGCCACATGATGCGACCGGCGGGCTTCAGGCTTGCGCGGGAAGCCCTTCCTATATGCATGGACAGCCGGGCGATACGGTGCTTGCTTGGCTGACGCTCGGGGCCTGCCGAACTGGCGAACTTCTGCCGTTGGCAAGAAGCCATCGTATATAAATGGCCAACCTTATGTCCGCGTTCGCGCATCGGACAGCAGCGTGGCGCGGGGCCTGCCGAACCAGCTGGCGTACTGCTTGCGCGGGAAGCCATCATATATAAATGGCTAACCGGTATGTCCGCGTTCGCGCATTGGACAGCGGCAGGGCGCGGGGTTTGCCGAACCGGCGGACGTACTGCTTGCGCAGGAAGCCCTCCTATATACATGCCCAACCGTAATGCCCGCGTTCGCGCATCGGATGGCGTCAGGGCGCGGGGGTGCCGAACTTGGCCGCATGATGCAACCGGCATACTTCTGCAATGCGCAAGAAGCTATCTTATAAGAATGGCCAACCGTTATGCCCGCATTCGCGCATCGGAATACGGCGTGGCTCACGGCTCGCCGAACATGCGCGGGCGCTTGTGACCTGCCGCCCCGTCACCCTATACAACCAGCCCGCATACACGCCCGGCTGCTGCCACCAACCTCTCACCTCTGCCGCGCCCATTCCCGCCCTGCATCTTCTGTGTCGATTATACGTCCGCCGGGCGGTATTGGCAAGGGGAACTTTGCGGAAACAGCCTTTGAACACGCGTGCAGAACCCGCGCGCTGCTGGAGCCGCCCGTTCGCGTAAAATGCGCGGAAAGTGCCCGCAAAGGCGGGCTCGACGCGCATATGCGGTTGACAGACCGGGAACGGCGGTGTTAAAATAGGGGAAAACAGGGGACGTGCCCCTTTGAATATGAACGCGCGTGCATGAGGACGGGACGGAGCGTGCATGCGGAAGGAGTTACTTATGCGGACTATATCGCTTAACGGGCGCTGGCAGGCCACGTTCTCGGACGGGCGCACCGCGCCCCTGGACGTGCCGGGCTGCTTTGACACCGTGGCGGGGCGCTGGGACGTGGCCGACGCGGTGCGCTGCGAGACGGAGCTTGTGCTGGACGCCGAGCCGCGCTTTGCAAGGCTGAGGTTCGGCGCGGTGAGCTATTACTGCGACGTGTACCTGAACGGCGCGCGCGCGGGCAGCCACGAGGGCATGTGGGACGAGTTTGCCGTGGACGTGAGCGGGCTCGTGCATGAGGGCGCGAACGCCCTGCGCGTGGACGTGACCAAGCCCGGCTATCACGCCGGGGACCGATTCCCGCTCAGGCAGGTGCTGTCCGGGTTCATACCGGACGTGCTGAGCACGTTTGGCGGGCTGTGGGACGACGTCGCGCTGGAGTGCGCCGAGGCGTTCTTCATGGACGCGCACAGCGCGAGCGGCGACATGGCGGGCCGGTGCCGCCTGGAGGCCGACCTGGACGTGCGCGCGGCCGGAAGGCTGCGGGCGCAGCTCACCGTGCGCGACGCCGGGGGCGCCGAGGTCGCCCGTGCGCAGTGCGAGCAGGACGTGCAGCCGGGCAGCGCCGCTCTCAAGCTGGACTTTGCGATAGAGAACGCGCGCTGCTGGTCGGTGGAGGAGCCCTATCTGTACGGCTATGAGCTGGAGATAGAGCTGGAGGGGCAGAGCGAATGCTTTACCGGCACGCTGGGCTGCCGGGACGTGCGCGCCGAGGGCACGCGCATACTGCTCAACGGCAGGCCGCAGTACCTGCGCGGCGTGCTGCACTGGGGCTATTACGACGACGCGATGATACCCAACCCCGCGCCCGCCGTGATAAACTCCGAGATAGCGGCGATACAGGACTACGGCTTCAACGCGATAAAGCACTGCCTCTACATACCGCGCCGCGAGTACTTCGACGCGGCCGACCGCGCGGGCGTGATGCTGTGGATAGAGCTGCCGCTGTGGCTGCCCGAAAAGACGGGCGAGCTGGAGGGCCGTATACGCCGCGAGTACCCGCGCATACTGCGCCAGATAGCCGGCCATCCCAGCGTATGCCTGGTGTCGCTGGGCTGCGAGCTGGACGACAGCGTGGACGGCGCGCTGCTCTGCGAGATGTACGAGCTGGCCAAGCGCTCGTCGCGCGCGCTGGTGCGCGACAACTCGGGCTCGGGCGAGTGCTATGGCGGGCTGCAGGTTGACTGGGCCGACTTCTACGACTACCACTTCTACGCCGAGCTGCAGAACATGGAGAACCTCATCGAGATGTTCACGCCCGGCTGGCGCAACACCCGCCCCTGGCTGTTCGGCGAGTTCTGCGACAGCGACACACTGCGCGACATGGCCGCCGTGCGCCGCGAAAAGGGCGTTACGCGCCTGCAATGGGAGCTGGACGATCCCGCGCTCAATCCCATATCGCTGCTCAAGCCCGACTTCTTCATGGGGCGGCATGAGCGCTGCATGGAGGAAAGCGGCATACGCGCCGACTACGAGCGCCTGCGCGCGCTCAGCTACGACCACGCGATGACGCACCGCAAGGTCACGCTGGAGCAGACGCGCGCCTGCCCGACGATAGGCGGCTACAACATCACCTCTATACGCGACGTGCCGATAGCCACCAGCGGCATGTTCGACGACCTGATGCGCCCCAAGTTTGACGCGCGCGAGGTGCGCAAGGTCAACGGCGACGCGGTGCTGTGCCCCGCCTGGGACCTGGGCAGGGTGTGGATAAACGCGGACCGCGTGCGCCCGCGCGAGAGGTACAACTTCGTCGGCGGGAGCGACTACGCGCTGCGCGTGCTGCTGAGCAACTACGGCGCGGATGCGAAGGGCGGCGCGCTGCGCTGGCGGCTGATGGACGGCGAGTGCGTGCTGGAGCAGGGCGAGCAGACGGGCCTGGACTGCGCGCGCGGCGACGTGCGCGAGCTGGTGCGCATAGCCTGCCGGCTGCCCCGCGTGGATGAGCCGCGCACGCTGCGGGTGGAGGCCGTGTTCGACGCGCCCGGCGTGCATGCCGAAAACGACTGGCCGGTGTTCGTGTATCCAGAGGAGGAAGCGCCACAGGGCCGCTTCCTGCTGTACGACCCCATGAACCAGCTGCGCACGCTGGAGCGCGTGCTGCCCTGCGAGCGCCTGGGTGAGGGCGAGGTCGTGCCAGAGGGCGCGGACGTGGTAGTGACCACGCTGCTCACGCCCGCAGTGCGCGCCTGGGTCGAAGCGGGCGGCCGCGCGGTGGTGATGCAGCACGAGCCCGGCGCGCTGCCGGTGCGCCCGGTGGCCTTCTGGCGCGAGGGCATGCTGGACACGCGCCCGCACCCTATAACGGCGGGCCTCCGGAAGGAGTGCGTGTGCGACGAGCTGCGCTACTTCTCGATGACGGCCACGTCGGCCATCGAGACCGACAAGCTGGCCGCGCAGGGATATCATGACATTGAGCCCGTGCTGAGGCGCTACGACTGCCGCGAATGGTACGCCAGCGACTACATGGTCGCCTGCGGGCTGGGGCGCGGCCGCATAGTGGCCACCACGCTGCGGTTGGGCGGCGGAATGGGCAAGCAGGCGCTGTTCATCGCCAACGATCCGGGCGCGGCGTATATTCTCAGGAGCGCTGTAAGGTACCTTCAGCGCGGCAAGGAGGAAATATGAGCGAGCTTCATGGCAATGGCATGCACGACCTGTTCGTGCTGAACAGGTGCCGCTCCCGGCGGGCGTCCAGCTATGACCGCACGGGCGGCAACCACGACTGGATGGACGTGGCCCCGGGCGCTACGGTGGAGTTTGCCCGCCTTGAGGGCGCGGGCATAATCCGCCACATATGGTGCACGGTATGGGTGGGCGACGCCGACTGGCAGCCCGAGCCGCAGGCGCTGCGCAAGCTGGTGCTGCGCGCCTACTGGGACGACGAGCAGCAGCCCAGCATTGAAGCGCCGCTGGGCGACTTCTTCGGCATGGGCTTTGGCGTGCAGAAGGTGTACGCCTCGGCGGCGTTTGCGATGAACCCCGAGGACGGCCGCGCGATGAACTGCTTCTTCCCGATGCCGTTTGCCAGGGGCGCGCGCTTTACGCTGCAGAACGACTGCGAGCATTCGTGCAACCTTTACTTCTATATAGACTACGAGCAGTACGACGAGCTGCCCGAGATGGACGCGGGCTACTTCCACGCCTCCTGGCGGCGCGAGAGCAACACAAACGGCTGGGCGCCGCGGGAGCCCGGCCTGCTGGACCGCGAAAAGGCCAACGTGCCCGGGGAGCCCGACTGGCTGCCGCGCGCCTGGCTGCGCAAGAACACCGACGGGCGCGACAACTACCTGATACTGGACGCCGAAGGCCGCGGCAAGTTCGTGGGCTGCAACCTGAACATAGAGGTGTTCGAGCGGCAGGCCAACGACTGGTACGGCGAGGGCGACGACATGTTCTTCATAGACGGCGAGCCCTGGCCGCCGTCGCTGCACGGCACCGGCACGGAGGACTACTTCAACACGGCCTTCTGTCCCACGCAGGAGTACTCATCGCCCTACAGCGGCCTTACGCTGTACAGCGGCGACAGGGCGGGCTTCAAGTGGGGCGGCAAGAACAGCATGTACCGGCTGCATGTGCTGGACCCGATATACTTCGAAAAGTCGTTGCGCTTTTCGATAGAGCACGGCCATGCCAACAAGCTCTCCAATGACTACTCCTCCACCGCGTACTGGTATCAGCTGGAACCGCACAAGCCGTTTGAGCCGCTGCCCGGGGTGGAGGGGCGCGTGGCGCGCGACGACGCGCAGGAAGGAGACGCACAATGACCTCGCGTGAGCGGATGATGATAGCACTGGAGCGCGGCAAGCCCGACCGCCTGCCCGTGACGGTGCATCAGTGGCAGCCCTATCACCTGAACCACTTCATGGGCGGCATGAGCGACATAGAGGCCAACCGCGCCTGCGGGCTGGACGCCTCCATCAACTATTACCGCACGCTGGAGGGCGCTGACTCCCCCGACTGGCGCGTGAGCGTGAGCGCGGAGCCGGACAGGGACGGCTACTCCGTGCGCCGCACGACCATAACCACGCCCGGCGGCACGCTGACGTGCTGCCATGGCGCAAACGAGATGACCACCTGGGTCACGGAGCATCTGATAAAGCGCCCCGAGGACGCGCGCCTGCTGCGCTACATGCCCGTGCCGCGCCTGGACCGCGCCGGAGCGCAGCGCACGCGCGACGAGCTGGGCGACGGCGGCATACTGCGCACGTTCGTGTGCGGCACGCAGGGCGGCTGCTGGCAGGACGCGTGCGAGCTGGTGGGCGTGGAGCAGCTGATATACGCCACGGTGGACATGCCCGACTGGGTGCATGAGCTGATGGAGACGCTGCTGGACTGGAAGCTGCGCTATATCGAGAGCGAGCTGAGAAGCACGCCCTTCGACCTGATAGAGACCGGCGGCGGCGCGGCCAGCAACACGGTGATATCACCCGCGCTGCACCGCGAGTTCTGCCTGCCCTACGACCGGCGCATGCACGACGCGCTGCACGCGCTGGGCCATCGCGTGGTGTACCACACCTGCGGCGGCATGACGCGCATACTGGATTCGATAGTCGCAAACGGCTGCGACGCTTCGGAGACCCTCTCGCCCGCTGCGGTGGGCGGCGATATCGCGACCGATGAGGACGGCGTGCGCGTGCGCGAGACGCTGGCGCCGCATGTGGCCCTGATAGGCGGCATGGACCAGTTCGGCGTGCTGGGCCGCGGCGACGAGCGCGCGATAAGCGCCGAGGTGGAGCGGCTGTTCCGCGTGTTCGGCGGCGAGGGCGGCTACATACTGTCCGCCAGCGACCACTTCTTCGACGCGCCGCGCGAAAACCTCTGCGCGTTTGCGCGCGCGGCGGCGCGCTGCACCTACTGACGATTCTGTAAAGCGGTATTACCGGGGATTCACAATCGCCATATTTGGTTCGATATGGTTCATAAATCGTTTACGGGTAAACGTTGAATCGGCAGCGGTTTTATGGTAATATACATTCACAGAGAAGCTCAGGGGGAGGATGTATATTATGAAGTATCTCAAGCGCATATCGCTGGCAATGGCGCTGGTGATGGTTATGCTGGCTCTGACGGCCTGCGGCGGGGGCAGCGAGGCACCGGTAACGACCAAGAACGAGGACGGCACGCTTTCGGCGGAGGAAACGAAGGCGCTGAACGTGTATGTGTGCGCGCAGTATGTGAACGCGGACGCGGCGCAGGAGCTGGTCGACAAGCTGAACGAGAGCGTGGAGGGCCTCAAGGACGGCACCTACAAGCTGGAAGTGACCTGCGTATCCACCGGCAGCGGCGAGGATCCCTCCATGCAGATGGCGGGCATGATGAAGCTGACCATGGCGCTGGCGGCGCAGGAGGTCGACGTGATAATCGCCGACGAGCTGAACGCGGCGCGCAACGCGCGGAGCGACTCCTTCTACGCGCTGAGCGACCTGTTTACGGCGGACGAGATAGCCGCGCTGGGTGACCGCGCGCTGAGCTACGAGCTGCTGGACGACGAGGGCAATCCCAGCGGCGAGATGAGCCCGGCCTGCGGCGTTGACGTGACGGGCGACAGCGCACTGGTAAATGTGGTAGGAAACGCGCAGGTGGGCGCCTTCGTGGCGGGCAACGCGGCCAACCTGGAGAACGCAAAGGACCTGATGCGCGCGCTGATAAGCCGCGGCGCGGCGGAATAACGCATAAGGCGGCTGCGTGGGAACAGACTCTTCATACGGCACAGTGAGAGCGCGAGGGGGCTTAGGCCCTCTCGCGCCTTATCGTTTCCGGCGGCGCGTGCATTTGCCGCAATTTTTACGGAGAGCGTTTAAATTAGCCTTGCCATGATAGCATATGTCACATTTGTGGATTATACTTGTATTATTGCATTTATGGGAGGCGCTTATGGCAATAAAGAGCAAGAACTACGAAATGGACATGTGCAATGGCCCATTGATGCGCAAGATAATAGCGTACTGCGTTCCGCTGGCGCTGTCGGGCATACTGCAGCTGCTCTACAACGCGGCGGACATAATCGTGGTGGGACGCTTTTCGGGCCCGACGGCATTGGCGGCGGTGGGCTCGACGGGTTCGCTCATAAACCTGATAGTCAACCTGCTGATAGGCCTGTCGGTGGGCGCCAGCGTATGCGTGGCCAACTACTACGGCGCGGGCAAGCTGCGCGACGTGCGCGAGACGGTGCATACCGCCATGCTCATAAGCGTTGTGGGCGGCGTGCTGGTATCCGTTGTGGGCATAGTGTTTGCCCGGACGTTCCTGGGCTGGATGGGCTCGCCCGACGACGTCATCGACCAGGCCACGCTGTACCTGCGCATATACTTCGCCGGTATGCCGCTCAACATGGCCTACAACTTCGCCGCGGCGATACTGCGCGCGCTGGGCGATACGCGCCGGCCGCTCTACTACCTGACCATATCGGGCGCGGTCAACGTGCTGCTCAACCTGGTGTTCGTGATAGTGTTCCACATGGGCGTGGCGGGCGTCGCCACCGCGACCGTGGCGTCGCAGCTGGTCTCCACCGTGCTGATAGTCACCTGCATGATAAGGTCGCACGGCGCGATACACCTGGAGCCGCGCGAGCTTCGCGTGCACGGCGACAAGCTGCTCGGGATAGTGCGCGTGGGCCTGCCCGCTGGGCTGCAGGGCACGATATTCTCGATATCCAACGTGCTGATACAGTCCTCCATCAACTCGTTCGGCTCCATAGCCATCGCGGGCAACTCGGCCTCCTCCAACCTTGAGGGCTTCATGTACACCTCGATGAACTCGGTGTATCAGGCGGCGCTGTCCTTCGCCGGCCAGAACATGGGCGCGCGCAAGTACACCCGGCTCAGGAAGGTGCTCACGAGCTGCCTGCTCATCGTGACGGTCATCGGCATGGGCATGGGGCTGATAGTGTACCTGCTGCGCTATCCGCTGCTGGGCGTGTACTCCACCGAACCGGAGGTGGTGAGCTACGGCATAGTGCGCCTGGAGCTGTTCTGCCTGACCTACTTCACCTGCGGCATGATGGACGTGCTGGTGGGCCAGATGCGCGGCATGGGCTACTCCGTGGTACCGATGATAGTATCGCTGGTGGGCGTGTGCGGCATCCGCATAGGCTGGATATATACAATATTCAAGTATGAGCATACGCTCATGTCGCTGTACCTGTCCTATCCCGTATCCTGGGTGGTGACGGGCGCGGTGCACTTTGCCTCGTTCCTGTATGTTTACAGCAGGATAAAGCGCCGCACGGACGGCGTTCCCGACCTTGCACAATAGATACGCCAAGAGAGCGCGGCCGCGCGGGG
>JBJEUC010000369.1:0-2561 GCA_051883635.1 Candidatus Fimadaptatus sp. | reverse complement strand
CTCCTTGGCCGCCGGAGGCTGTCACATGGCTGCTAACGCATCCATAAGCGGCGCAAGGACGCGCAGCGAAAGCCGCAAGGCAACGGCAGAACGCCAAGCAGCTCGCACATCATCTGCAAAGGCGGCAGAGCGCCGCGTAAGAACGCGCCGCTCTGCCTCGCCCCTACTCCTCCCGCAACCGGCTCATATATCGCGCCGGCGCATTGAGAAAGTCGCGTATCAGACGCACGCTTTCCAGCTCGCCGTATTCGACCCGGCGGGCCGGCGCTTCGTCGAACGACCAGAGCGCCGCGCCCGGATAGGCCATCAGCATGGGCGAATGGGTGGCGATGATGAACTGGCTGCCCTCCTCCCGCTTCATTATAAGCTCGATAAGGGCGAGCTGCCTCAGCGGCGAGAGGGGCGCCTCCGGCTCGTCCAGTATGTACAGGCCGCCGTCGTGGATGCGCTCGGCGAACATGTGGACGAAGCTCTCGCCGTGCGAGCGCGCGTCGGGGTCGCGGCCGTGCACGCGCTCCAGCTCGTAGAGCGAACCGGCAAAGGCCATGCGCGCCTGGCCGCGCGTGAAGGCGCTGGCGTCGGCGTACTCCTCCTCCACGCGCCTGAGCTCGGCGCGCATCTCGGCCTCGAGCGCGGATATGCGCCGCGTATAGCCGAAAAAGTCCTCCGCACGCAGGAACATGCCCGTGCGCGGGCGGCGGGAGAACACCGGCCGCATCGCGTCGCACAGCGGCTGCACGGCGCTGAGCGTCGCGTCCTCGCCCGCGTCGGCCGCGCCCAGCGCGGGCAGACGCATGAGCCGCGCCAGCGCTTCCAGCAAAGTGGACTTGCCGGAGCCGTTTTCCCCCACCACTATCGTGACGGGTGCAAAGTCGATGCGCTCAAGCGCGGTCAGGGCCGGGCTGTTGAACGGATACGCGCCCTCGCGCGCGCTGAGCGATACACTGCGCAGATATACCATGGCGTGCGCCTCCCCCGGGTACTTGTTACCGGCATTATATCATGCAGGCGCGGGCCGCGCAAGCCGCGCGGCGGGATTGCACGGCGGGGCCGGGCATGGTATAATGCAGCTGGCGAAGGCAGGAACGACTGCGGCGCTGCCCGGCGGCAGGACGGCCTGACGGGCATGCCGCATGGATTGACAAAGGAGTGCCGGGCGGGCGCGCGGCGGCGCACGGCCGGGAGGAGGAAGAGCATGAAATTCGTATTCGATCTGGGCAACGTGATGGTGTACTATCAGCCGGTGGCCTATCTGGAGCAGCTGGGCTATGGCGGCAGTCGGCTGGAGGAGCTGAAGCGCGCCATATTCGACAGCCAGGCCTGGCTGGACTGCGACGCGGGCACGCTGGACCGCGCCGGTGAGACCGAGGCGATGTGCGCGGAGCATCCCGGGCTGGAGGCGGACATACGCCGGGTGATGGAGCACTGCGAAGAGATGCTCCTGCCGATACCGGGCAGCGTGCGCGCGCTGGAGAGCCTCACGCGCCGGGGCTATGAGTGCTATTACCTGTCCAACACGAACGCGCCCGCGATGGACTTCATGGGCGGGTTTGACTACTTCAGGCTGTTCCGCGGCGGGGCGGCCTCCTATGCAGAGCTGCTGGCCAAGCCCGACCCGGCCATATTCCGCCTGTTCCTTGAGCGCTTTGGCATAGCCGACCCCGGGGAGTGCGTGTTCATAGACGACAGCCAGCCCAACGTGGACGCGGCGCGCGCCTGCGGCATGAACGCGCACAGGCTGGCCGATGTGGAGGGCCTGGAGGCGCTGGTGGAGGAGATACTGGCCGGGCGCGCGTAAGCGGCGGGGGAGCGGCCCCGCACACAGGCCATGCCGCGCGCCCGGCGCGCACGCCGCCGGGCCCGGCCTATGCCCGCAGGGGCTGCGGCCCTCGCGGGCGCGGACGGCGTCACATGGATGATGGTTCAATAAGAAGCGACGGCTGGTACGTCGCTTCCGGCGTTTTTGGGCGCGGACGCTTGCCGGACGGGCGAAGAAGCCCGGAGCGTCCGGGCGGGACAAAGGCCTTTCGAGCCGCGATGGCTTCCCGCGCCCGGGAATGCACGGCGCTTAAGCGGCGGCGCAGAGGGGAGCGGAGGTCCGGCGGGGGAGCCTCAACTGCCCTGCGGCCCGGCAAAGCCCCTTTGGCCGCGCTTGCGGAGAAGCGGCGTTCCTGTTCAAGCCGCCGTCGCCTCGGGCTGTCAGGGAAGCCCGGTGAGAGCTCGTCAGGGCCATGCCCGGCGGGCTTTGTGCGTGTGCGGCGGCGCGTGCGCCCCAAAGCGCGGCTGTTCCCTCGGAAGGACGCCCGCGCCCTCCGGCCGAGCGTCGCCACAGTGGCCCGCACAAGTGCGTTCGCATCGGCGACGGACGGGCACTCGCCGGGGCCCGATGCCCGGGCGGCCCGGGAACCGGCCTGCGGCGCGGCTGCGCGGGGACGCGCTGGAGGAAGCGCCCCGCCCGCCCCAGGGCCCTGCGCCGCCCGCGCCCTCCGGCGAGCGTCGCCATGGCGGCCCGCACAAGTGCGTTCGCATCGGCGACGGACGGGCACTCGCCGGGGCCCGAT
>JBJEUC010000368.1:0-2567 GCA_051883635.1 Candidatus Fimadaptatus sp. | reverse complement strand
CCCTAATCCTCCTTGGCCGCCGGAGGCTGCCACACGGCTGCTGCCGCAGCCAAAATCGGCGCAAGAACGCGCCCCAAAACTGCAAAGCAACAAACGAACGCAAAGCCCCGTAAAACCCCTTGCCCCAACGACAGAGCGCCGCGTAAGAACGCGGCGCTCTGCCATTACCTTCCCTTTATCTCATGCCTGCGCGTCAGCTGCATGGCCGCTATCAGCAGCACCGGGAACACCAGCGCCGCCAGAAAGCCCATGCGCAGCTCGTCGCCCGCCGCGCCCGATACCAGACCCACCAGCGTGGGCCCGGCCGAGCAGCCCAGGTCGCCCGCCAGCGCCATCAGCGCAAACAGCGCAGTGCCGCCCGCCGGCAGCATCTTCACTCCCGTGGAGAACGCGCCCGGCCACATTATGCCCACCGAAAAGCCGCATAGCGCGCAGCCCGCAAGGCCCATTACCGGATTGGCGCTCAGGCCCGCCATGAGGTAGCTCAGTATGCACAGCGCGCCGCATATCGTCATCGCCGGGGCGAGCGGCAGCCGGTCGGCCACGCGCGAGTATATCACGCGCGCCAACCCCATCGTTATCGCAAACATGCACGGCCCCAGCATGTCGCCCATCATCTTGCTCACGCCCAGCCCGGCCTCGGCAAAGGCCGACGCCCATTGGCTCATGGCCTGCTCGGATGCCCCCGCGCATACCATGAGCAGCAGCAGCAGCCAGAATATGCCCCTGCGCGCCAGCTGGCCTATGCTCATGCCCTCGCTCTCGCCCGTGAGCGTGTTTATCGGCACCTGCGTAAAGTAGAGGGCGTTCGCCGCCGGCACTATCGCCCAGCAGCACGCCAGCACGCGCCAGCTGCCTATGCCCACCGTGGCAAAGAACGCCGTCGAGACCAGCACCACGAACACATGCCCCCAGCAGTAGAACGAATGCAGCAGGCTCATCGCGGCCTCTTTGCGCTCGGTGGGGCAGGCCTCCACTATCGGGCTTATCAGCACCTCTATCAGGCCGCCGCCTATCGCGTACAGCACCACCGCCGCCATCAGCCCCGCATAGGCGCTGGGCAGTATAGCCGGAAACAGCGCCAGGCCTATCAGCCCCAGCGCCGCCAGTACGTGCGCCGCGACTATGCAGGGCCGGTAGCCTATCCGGTCCACAAACCGCGCGCTTAGGTAGTCCACCGTCAGCTGCACGCCGAAGTTTATCGTGACCAGCAGCGCGACCTTGTCCAGCGACAGCCCGAACGCGCTCTGAAAGGTCAAAAACAGCAAGGGCGCAAAGTTGTTTACTATGGCCTGCGTTATATAGCCCGTGTAGCAGGCGTACAGCGTGTGGTTGTAATTGCCCCGTATGCTCATTTCCGCATACCGTCCTTCCCGGTCATGTCGCAGGCCCGCGCGGCCTGCCCTGCCATTATACCATCGCGCGGCGGTTCTGTTAAGCCGGTAAGGGTAAATTCGCGCGGGGCATAAACGGCCCTGATGGACAAAAAGTATGAACAATTACCGTCAATAATGTGAACAGGCAGGAAAACGCCGTCCGAAGGTAGAATGTAAAGGTACAGTAAAAACACAAGGAGGGCTGCCGGGGATGGAGACGCGCGACGAAGGCACGGCGCGGCGACACTGCATACGCTGAAAGGGGGCGAGGCCATTGAAATAGCGGCATGATCGATATCTTTATGAATATTACTGCGGCGCCGCAGGGCGGTCCGCGTCAGGAGATGCTGATTTATGCGTATAACTATAAGTGGCAAGAACTTCAACATAAGCGATAAGGTAGAGGACAGGCTCACCCGCAAGCTCAACAAGCTGGACAGATATTTCGGCTCCGAGGTAGAGGCGCAGGCGCGACTGTCGCTGGAGCGCAACAGCCGCAACATCTGCGAGATAACGATACCGATAGAGGGCGGCATAGTGCGCGCCGAAGAGGTCGCCGAGGACATGTTCAAGGCGATGGACCGCTGCATAGAAAAGCTGGAGCGGCAGATAAGGAAGTACCGCACGCGGCTTGAAAAGCGGCTCAAGGAGGGCGCGTTCGTCGAAGCGCCCGAGTATTTCACCGAAAGCACCGAGGATGAAGAGGAGACCAGGCAGCTCGTGCGCACCAAGACCTTCCCCATCCGTCCGATGGCGGTTGAGGATGCCATAACGCAGATGCAGCTGCTGGGCCACAGCTTCTTCGTGTTCATGAACATAGATACCGAGAGCATATGCGTGGTGTATGTGCGCCACGACGGCAATTACGGCCTGCTGCAGCCCGAATATGCGTAAAACCCTCCGGCGGATTGCGCCGGAGCGCAGCGAATTATGGTTGAGTGTTTCATGGAGCGCCATCCCCTGAAGTTTGGGGGATGGTGCTTTTTTATGATGATGGGTGGGGTGCGTTCGGTTGCTGCGTTGCGGATTTCGCAGCGGCGTTCTTGCGCCGCTGTTACAGGGGGAGGTTGTGTTGCTTTGCGTTCTTCCGTTGCCTTGCGGCCTTTGGGGCGCGTTCTTGCGCCGTTGGTGCTGGAGGCAGCAGCCGTGTGGCAGCCTCCGGCGGCCAAGGAGGATTAGGGGGATTGCGAT
>JBJEUC010000367.1:0-2573 GCA_051883635.1 Candidatus Fimadaptatus sp. | reverse complement strand
GGAAACGAATTAATTCGAGAGGACCTGCGGGCCCTCTCGCGCTCTCCCAGGATTTGGGCCGTCTGGGCGACGTGACGCAGGTCACGCCGCTTTTTGCATGGGCAAAACGCTGGGCAGGCAGGGGAGCAAGCGCCCCTCAGATGCGGCAAATCCTGCCGGTTTCCGCAGAAATGCTTCGCGCTTTCAGACGAGAAAAGGCGGCGCGTCCGGCGCGCGCTGCTGGGCATGTTTGACGTTCGAGAGAGCTGCCGTCCTTTCGAACTTCCTGCGCTTCTTTGACAGAATGAAGCGGCGTGACGCAGGTCACGCCGCTTTTTGCATGGGTAAAATTCAAAAGTTGAGAGCCGGCTACCCATGTCAGTCATCTCATGCGCCTTCTGACCGACGCAAGTGCCTCAAAGCAGTCCGCTCCGCCACAGTTCCGCCATCTAATGCGTGTACAATATAGGCAAGCATCTGCGGAAGGGGAGGACGGCCAAGTGTTCAGGAGGATATGCGCGCTGCTCATGGTGGCGCTGCTGCTCGCCTGCGGCGGGCAGGCGCTCGCCGGGGCGCAGCAGGCTCAGGAGGCTGACGTGGCGCAGACGGCGGTGGGCGTGTGGCAGCTGGTCGGGTATGCGTTCGACGGGAACGAGTATTCCCGGCAGGATCTGGACTTCATGGCGGAGACGTTCACGCTGCGCGCTGACGGCACGGCGGCCCACTCGCTCTACGGAGAGACGGAGGAGGGCGTCTGGCACGCGGAGGACGGCGGAGTGACGCTTGAGACCCCGACGGTCGCCTACCGCCTGACGTTTGACGGGGATACGCTGGTCAGCGACGACGGCCTCAGCCGCCTGCTCTTCGTCCGCGCCACTGACTCGCTGGCCGGGCTGTATTTCGATACGGCGCAGGCACAGGCCATGTGCAACCTGATGAACGGGGGCCTGTTCGCGATAGCGGGGGATTCGCTCATCGGCCTCAACTGGGACGCCGAGGGCCGCGCCATGCTGGCCATGCGCCCGCTTACCGGCGGCGCGGAGTTGGTCGGCGACGCCGTCATGCTGGACGGGAATTGCCTTGCGAGCTTCATAAACGCATCCGGCGACGCCATATACTACCTGCTCGCGGGGCTGGAGGGCGGCAGCGGCATCTACGCGCTGGACGTGGAAGGCACAGACCGCCGGCTGCTGCGGGAGGGCGCATACGGCTCGCTGCAGCTCTGCGACGGGCGGCTTTACTATACCGATGCCGATAATGCGCTCCTTTCCTGCGCGCCGGACGGCGGCGACGAGCGCCGGGAGACGCAGCAGGCGGTGCGCTCGCCCTATCTGCTCAGCCGGGAATGGCTGCTCTATGCCGACGCGGCGGACGGCGCGCTGCATGTGCTCCGCCTGACCGACGGCTACGACGTGGCGCTGAACTCGACGCGCAGCGCGCTGCCGGTGCTGGTCGGGGGAGCGCTGTACTACTTTGAGCTGCCCTATGACCTGGACGATGAGCGCGCTGACATGGCGCACATCTGCCGCCTGGACCTGCTCACGCTCAGCGCGGAGCGGGCCGCGGGCTTTTGCGGTGCATACCTGGCGGTGACGGAGGATGGCCTGTGCGCGGCCGAGGGCCAGCGCCTGGCCAACGCGGAGGCCTGGTGGGCGATAGCGAACGAGGCCTACCGGGGCCCATCGCAGGCGCCGGTGTTCTCGCAGGGCGACTACCTGGTCTCGCTTCTGTACGAGGACGGCGCGGCGGTGCGCGTGCAGCTCGAGCGGCTGAGCGACCATCGGGCGGTCAGCTTCAACGAATGATACAGGCAGTCAAATGGCGCTGCCCGCGTTTGCGGGCGGCGCCATTGTGTCTGCGGCCGTATGTTGCTTACTTCATTTCGGCGTATATGCTGGGCGATTGGCCGGTCACCTTCGAGAACGCGCGCCGGAAGTTGCCGGTAGAGTTGTACCCCACGGCCGTGGCGACGTCCTTCACCTTCCAGTTCTCGCGCAGCAGGGTGCAGGCGCGGTCGATGCGCTGCATCTCCAGGTAGGTCTGGAAGCCTTCGCCGGTCTCCTGCTTTATCAGCGAGGATATGTAGCCTTCGTCCAGATGGAAGTGCTCGGCCAGCATGCTCAGGCACATGTCGGCATTGCAGAAGTTGGCGCGGATAAAGTCCAGTATGTCAGCGGTTATGCGCGCCTTGTGCAGGCTGCTGCCCGCCGATTGCGCGGCGCAGTCTATTACCGGCTCCACACAGGCGGCGATCTGCTCAAGCTGCGTCTTGATGCCGTCGAGCCGGTTGTAATACCGAAGCTGGCGCAGCGTGTTGAGCGCCATATCCGTCTCGATATTGCTGCACTTGCATACCGAGTGCGCTATCGTAGTGCGCAGATGCTCCATGTGCAGCTTGAGCTGCTTTTCGGGGACTTCGCCGTTTTGCAGGACCGAATGCCAGAAGTGGTCAAGCGCCGCGTTGAGCTGACGGCGGTCGCCGCTTATTATGGCCGCGGTGAGCAGCGTGTCGAGCCTGGCAGGGTACACGCCGCCCGGCCAGCTGTCGCCGTCGGTCTCGGCGGACGGCGCGGCCATGCCGCTGCCGGTTATCA
>JBJEUC010000366.1:0-10693 GCA_051883635.1 Candidatus Fimadaptatus sp. | reverse complement strand
TGGATTCTCTGCTCACCCCTTTGTACCGCCGCCGCTCCGCTATGGGGTTGGAGGCCGCGGAGCCGCGCGGTCTTACGCGGCGCTCTGCCTTGTTGCAAAGGATGGTGTGTGGTGCTTTGCGTTCTGCCGTTGCCCTGCGGCTTTTGCTCCACGAGCAAAAGCCGCGCGCGGGGGCACAGGCTCCCGCGCGCGGCGCTGGCGTTGTTGATCTACGAGGAAGGTTCTTTGGGGCGGCGGGGTCTGCGTGCGGGTGCGTCGGGGCGGCTCGCATGGCCGCCGGGGCGCTTGCGCCCCCGCGTCAGCCCCTGAGGTACTCCGCGCAGGCGTCGGCGGCCTTGAGGCCGTCGGCTATCGCGCGCACCACCAGGCTCTGGCCCGTGCGGGCGTCTCCGGCGGCGAACACGCCGGGGCGGGACGTCGCGCAGCTCTCGCAGCCCACGCCGCCGCGCGCGTTGCGCTCAAGGCCAAAGGCGTCGGCTACGGCCGGCTCCATGCCGGTAAAGCCCATCGCTATCAGCACCAGGCCCGCGGGGTAGACGCGCTCGCTGCCCTCGACCGGGCTCATGGCCATGCGCCCGTCCGCGCCGCGCTCCCACTTCACGCCCACCGTCCTGACCGCCTCGACACGGCCCTCGCCCATCAGCTCGGTCACGGTGGTCAGGTAGGTGCGCGGGTCATGGCCGGTCAGCGCCATGGCCTCCTCCTGCGCGTAGTCCACCTTCAGCACGCGCGGGTACTCAGGCCAGGGATTGCCTGCGGCGCGCTTGCAAGGAGGCTCGGCCATTATCTCGAACTGAGTGGCGCTCCGCGCACCCTGGCGCAGCGCGGTGCCCACGCAGTCGGTGCCGGTATCGCCGCCGCCCACGATTATCACGTCCCTGTCCCGCGCGTCGATGGCGGCGGGGCGGCCCGCAAGCAGCGCCCGGGTGGCCTCGCTCAGGTAGTCCACGGCGAAGTGCACGCCCTGAAGCTCGCGGCCCGGCGCCCTGAGGTCGCGCGGCGCGCGCGCCCCCACGCATATCACCACCGCGTCGTGCGCGGCCAGTATGCGCTCGGCCTCCCCGGCGGTGTCCACCGGATGGGAGCAGGCGAACTCGACGCCCTCGGCCCGGAGCAGCTCAATGCGGCGGCGCACGACCGCCTTGTCCAGCTTCATGTTGGGTATGCCGTACATGAGCAGGCCGCCCGGCTCCTCGTCGCGCTCATACACAGTCACGCTGTGGCCCAGGCGGTTGAGCCGCAGGGCCGCAGCCAGGCCGGCCGGGCCGGAGCCTATCACGGCCACGCGGCGGCCGGTGCGGCTCACGGGCGGCTGGGGCCTGACCCAGCCGCGCTCAAAGGCCATGTCGATAAGCGTGCATTCGTTGGCGCGCACGGTGACGGCGCGGCCGCCATTTGAGCAGGTGCAGGCGCCCTCGCACAGCGCCGGGCACACGCGGCCCGTGAACTCCGGGAAGGGCGCGGTGTGCGCAAGCCGCCTGTAAGCGCCCTCCCAGTCGCCGCGATAGATGAGGTCGTTCCATTCGGGTATCAGGTTGTGCAGCGGGCAGCCGGTCATCATGCCGTTCATCATCACGCCGCTGTGGCAGAAGGGCACGCCGCAGTCCATGCAGCGCGCGCCCTGGCGCTGCCGCTCCTCCAGATCCAGCTTCAGGTGTATCTCGTTCCAGTCCTTTATGCGCTCGGCCGGCGTCCTGTCGAGCAGGTCCCTGCGCTCAAATTCAAGAAAGCCCGTCGTCTTACCCATATCGGGTACCTCCTTGGCTCTATATGCCCATATTCTCGCGTGCGCCTCAGCCCCTGGCTGCGGCCTTTTCCAGCGCCTTGCGGTACTCGGTCGGTATTATGCGCACAATGCGCTCCGAGGCATGGCCCCAGCCCGCCAGCAGCTTTTCGCCCAGCCGCGAGCCGGTCATGCGCACATGCCGCTCCAGCATCGCGCGCACCTCCACCAGCTCGTCGGGGTCGTCTATCGGCCCGACCTCCACCATTTCGGTATTGACGTGGCTGCCAAAGTCGCCGTCCGCGTCATACACGTAGGCTATGCCGCCCGACATGCCCGCCGCGAAGTTGCGGCCGGTCCTGCCTATCACCAGCACGCGGCCGCCGGTCATGTACTCGCAGCCGTGGTCGCCCACGCCCTCGACTACCGCCGTAGCGCCCGAGTTGCGCACGCAGAAGCGCTCTCCGGCCACGCCGTTCACATATGCCTCGCCCGAGGTGGCTCCGTACAGCGCCACGTTGCCGATGATTATGTTGTCCTCGGCGGCGTAGTCGCAGCCGGCGGGCTTCTTGACCGCTATTATGCCGCCCGAAAGGCCCTTGCCCAGGTAGTCGTTGGCGTCGCCGGTGAGCGTGAAGGTCATGCCCCGGGGCATGAACGCGCCGAAGGACTGGCCCGCGCTGCCGGTGAAGTTGATGTGTATGGTACCGGCGGGCAGCTTGTCCTCGCCGTACCGGCGGCACACGAGCGAGCCCAGGTACGTGCCCACCGCGCGGTTCACGTTGTGTATCTCCACGTCGGCGGTCGCATGGCGGCCCTTCTCCAGCGCGCCGGAGCATATCACCTTGAGCAGCTGCGCGTCCATGGCGGTGGAGAGCACCGACTTGGGCTTGTAGTCGGAATACACCAGCGGCTCCGGCTCGTCCAGTATCGAGGAGATGTCCAGCGTCTGCTGCTTCCAGGTGAGGCCTTCGTCGTCCATGGTGAGCAGGTCGCTGCGGCCCACCAGCTCGTCCAGCGTGCGCATGCCCTGCTCGGCCATTATCTCGCGCAGCTCCTGCGCGACGAAGCGCATGAAGTTGACCACGTATTCGGGCTTGCCGCTGAAGCGCTTGCGCAGCTCGGGGTTCTGCGTGGCTATGCCCACCGGGCAGGTATCCAGGTTGCATACGCGCATCATGCAGCAGCCCATCGCGATGAGCGGCGCCGTCGCAAAGCCGAACTCCTGCGCGCCCAGCATGGCCGCTATCGCCACGTCGCGGCCGGTCAGGAGCTTGCCGTCGGTCTCCAGCTTCACGCGCGAGCGCAGGCCGTTGAGCGTGAGCGTCTGGTGCGCTTCGCTCAGGCCCAGCTCCCAGGGCAGGCCCGCGTGCTTTATGCTGGTGCGCGGGGCCGCGCCGGTGCCGCCGTCAAAGCCGCTTATCAGTATCACGTCGGCCTGGCCCTTGGCCACGCCCGCGGCTATCGTGCCCACGCCGGCCTCGGCGGCCAGCTTGACCGAAATGCGCGCCTCGGGGTTGGCGTTCTTGAGGTCGTATATGAGCTCGGCCAGGTCCTCTATCGAATATATGTCGTGGTGCGGGGGCGGGGATATCAGCGGCACGCCGGGCGTGGAGTGGCGCGTCTTTGCCACCCAGGGGTACACCTTGCCGCCGGGCAGCTGGCCGCCCTCGCCGGGCTTTGCGCCCTGCGCCATCTTTATCTGTATCTCGTCGGCGTTGACCAGGTAGTTGATGGTCACGCCGAAGCGGCCCGAGGCCACCTGCTTTATCGACGAGCGGCGGCTGTCCCCGCCCGGCAGCGGCGCAAAGCGCTCGGCGTCCTCGCCGCCCTCGCCGGTGTTGGAGCGTCCGCCCAGCCGGTTCATCGCAATGGCCAGGCACTCGTGCGCCTCCTGCGATATGGAGCCGTAGCTCATCGCGCCCGTCTTGAAGCGGCGGCAGATGCTGTCCACGCTCTCGACCTCGTCTATCGGTATCGGGCGCACGCCGGGGCGTATCTTCATTATGGAGCGCAGCGTGGAGCGGCGCGTCTCCCGGTTAAGGTGCGCGCTGTACTGCTTGAACAGCGCATAGTCGCCCTCGCGGCAGGCCTTCTGCAGAAGGTGTATCGTCTCGGGGTTGAACAGGTGGTACTCGCCGCCGGAGCGGTACTGATACACGCCGCCCGCTTCCAGCTGGTCGTCGCCGGGCACGAACGCCTTTTCGTGTATCTCGGCGCGCTCGCGGGCCACGCCGTCCAGATCCAGACCGCCCACGCGCGATACGGTGCCCGGGAAGAACTCGTCTATCAGCTCGCGGCCCAGGCCCACCGCCTCGAACACATGCGAGCCGCGGAAGGACTGCACGGTGGATATGCCCATCTTGGACAGTATCTTGATAACGCCCTTTACGGCGGCCTTGTTGTAGTGGCTCACGGCCTCCCCGTCCATGCCCCGGCTCTCAAGCAGCTCGTATATCAGGTACGGGTTGACCGCCGTCACGCCGCAGGACAGCAGCAGCGCGAAGTGATGCGTCTCGCGCGGCTCGGCCGATTCCAGTATCAGCGACAGCTGCGTGCGCAGATGGCGGGCGGTGGTGAAGGTCTGCACGGCGCTCACGGCCAGCAGCGCCGGTATCGCCGCCATGTCGGCGCTCACGCCCCGGTCGGAGAGTATCACTATGCTCACGCCCTCGGCCACGGCCGCCTCGCACTCGGCGTACATGCGCTCTATGGCCCGGCGCATGCCCGCGCCGCCCTCGGCCACCGGGTAGAGTATCGATATCGTGCGCGAGCGGAAGCCGGTCTCGTCCAGCGCGCGTATGGCGGCCAGCTGCGCGTTGGTCAGCATGGGCGTATCCAGCTCGATCTGGCGGCAGCACAGCGGCGAGGGGCGCAGCAGGTCGCCCTCGGCGCCTATGTACACGCGGGAGGAGGTGACTATCTCCTCGCGCAGCGCGTCTATCGGGGGATTGGTGACCTGCGCAAAGAGCTGATGGAAGTAGTCGTAGAGCAGCTGCGGCACGTCGGAGAGTATCGCCAGGGGCGAGTCGGTGCCCATCGCGCCCACCGCCTCGGCGCCCTTTTCGGCCATGGGCAGGATTATCTTGCCTATCTGCTCGTTGGTATAGCCAAACGCCTTCAGCCGCGTTATCAGCGGCAGCGCCTCGGGCGCGGGCGCGGCGGCCGCCGCGGGCAGCTCGTCCACGCGCAGCGAGTACTGCCGTATCCAGTGCGCATAGGGGTGGCGCTGGGCCACGGTCTGCTTGAGCTCATCGTCCTTTATCACGCGGCCCTGCTCGGTATCTATCAGCAGCATGCGGCCGGGCCGCAGGCGCTCCTTGTAGAGTATGTTATCCGGCTCCACGGGCAGCGTGCCCGTTTCGGAGGCCAGTATCAGCCGGCCGTCGCGCGTTTCCAGATAGCGCGCCGGGCGCAGGCCGTTGCGGTCCAGCACCGCCGCCACCTGTATGCCGTTCGTCAGCACCATGGCGGCCGGGCCGTCCCACGGGTCCATCAGATGGCTGTGGAACTCGTAGAACGCGCGCAGGTCGTCGCTCATCTGCGCGTCCTTCTCCCAGGGCTGGGGTATCATCATCATCGCGGCGTGGGTGAGCGAGCGCCCGGTCATCGTGAGGAACTCCAGGGCGTTATCGAACATGGCCGAATCCGAGCCGTCGGCGCGCACTATCGGGAACAGCTCCTCCAGCTCGTCGCCGAACAGGTCGGTCTTTATGTGGCTCTGGCGCGCCAGCATGCGCGAGCAGTTGCCGCGTATCGTGTTTATCTCGCCGTTGTGCACCACCATGCGGTTGGGGTGCGCGCGCTCCCAGGAGGGGAAGGTGTTGGTGGAATAGCGCGAATGCAGCACGGTTATCGCGCTGGCAAAGTCCAGATCGGACAGGTCCACAAACAATGCGCGCAGCTGCCACGCCTGCAGCATGCCCTTGTACACTATTGTGCGGCTGGAGAGGCTGCACGCGTAGAAGTCGGACTCCAGGCAGCCCTCGCTGTAGCGCAGGCGGTTTTCGGCGCAGCGGCGTATCAGGTACAGCTGGCGCTCAAAGGCCATGCCGGGGTCGTCCTCCTCGGCCAGACGGCTGGCGCGCTGTATGAACACCTGGCAGATGTAGGGCATGGACTGAAGCGCGGTGCGGCCCAGCGAGCTGACGTTGACCGGCACCTCGCGCCAGCCCAGCAGGGTCTGGCCATGCTCGGCCACTATGCGGCCGAACTCCTCCATCACGCGCGCGCGGCGCTCCTCGTCGCGGCTCAGGAACAGCATGCCCACGCCGTAAGCGCCCTTTTCGGGCAGACCTATGCCCAACGGCGCGCAGACCTTCTTGAAGAATTCGTGCGGCAGCTGCGTGAGCACGCCCGCGCCGTCGCCGGTAAGCTCGTCCGCGCCCGACGCGCCGCGGTGGCTCAGCGCGCACAGCACGTCTATCGCGTCGGTCACGAGCTTGTGGCTGGCGCGGCCCTTTATGTCGCATATCATGCCTATGCCGCAGGCATCGTGTTCAAATTCGGGATCATAGAGTCCCCTGCGCGGCGGCAGGCCGGCCTTGCGCTCACTCGCGCTCAGGGCGGTATCGACCCTCTGAAAGCTGTCACTCATCATCATTCACCAACCTTGCTGATTTGAGGAATTAAAAAAACGCGCAATGAGGAAGCATCCGCTTCGTCATTGAGCGTTCACTGTCATATGAAACTATCCCGGCAATATTATTCATTATACACCATGCCGTGCCAAAATGAAAGTGTTTTTTGCCTGAATACGATTAAGGTTTTGCAAATAATCGTCCTCCCGTCAAGGCCCGGCAGGGCTATCCAGTCGGAAGCGGAGGTGCGGGGCTTGCGCAGGGCGCGGCGCGGGCGGAGCGACCTGAGTGTGGGCGGCGGATGACCGCGCCCCGACCGGCATATCCAGTTGGGGCGGACTGGGGGCGGTTTGTGCGGGCGCTGCCGCGTCGGGGGCATGCTGTTCTGCCAGGCAAACCCCCGGAAGTATTGCAATGGGAACCGCCCAGTGCAACAGCGGGCGTGGAGCCTGCCACGCTCATATGCTGCGCTCAATTTGCGCAGGTGCTTCCGCGTCGGGGTCGTGCCGTTCTAACCGGCATGACCTCGTGGATATTGCAGCGGGAACCGCCACGGCAAAAGCGATTGTGGAGCCTGCCCCACCCTATATGCCGCGTTCCATTTGCGCAGGCGCTTCCGCATCATGGGCGTGACGTTCTAACCGGCATAACCTCGTGGATATTGCAGCGGGAACCGCCACGGCAAAAGCGATCGTGGAACCTGCCCTGCCCCATATGCCGCGTTCAGTTTGCGCAGGCGCTTCCGCGTCGGGGCTGTGCTGTTCTAACCGGCATAACCCCATGAGCATCGCAATTCCAACTCCCCCAGGCAGCATCGACCGGCAGCTTCCCCCGCCCATCACACCCCCATAACCAAACCGCGGCGCGAAAGGCCCCTCAGCCCTCCGCGCCGCACTGCTCTGCGTTAAGTTTGCCCTGTCCGCTTCCGCCTCAGGGCCGGAACACCCAGCGGAAAGAAGCGTCCTCGTCGTACCACATGACAAAGTTGGTGCCCCACAGGTTGTTCTCCAGCCCGAACCAGAAGCCCTCCTGCACGTCCACTGGCTCGCGGGTGTATGGCATCACGCGGGGACGGCCCACCGACACCAGCGCCGTATCCAGCGTCTCCAGGCTGCCGCCGTTCCAGCGCACGCCCCTGTCGGTGGCGTGCAGGTGCCGCCCGCCGCCGCACACGGTCTGCGGGTCTATCCAGCTGCCCAGCTTGCTCACGCGGCACTGCCCCACGCGCTGCGCCGGCACAAAGCCGCACCATATGCTCTCCGGCACGCGGCAGGCGGCCTTGTCCCACCAGTCCAGCTCGAACCTGACCTCGTCGGGCGACAGCGCCACGCGCAGCGCCAGCTGCGCCGGTGCGCCGTAAAGCTCGCGGCACGCGCCGCCTATCTCCATGAGCGATATGAACTCGTCGCCGCGGCGGTACAGGCCCTTCATGACCGGCACGGCCTGCTGCGCGCACGATATCGCGTCCTCCATGCCTATCTTGCCGAAGTCCTCGCGCGCCCAGTCGGCGTCGCGCGGCACGTAGTTGGCGTAGAACTCGGCGTACTCGCGCGGCGAATGGTTGCGGTACAGCACCTGGCCCCAGCGATGGCCCGCGTCGGCGTACACGCTGCCGTCCCGCTCCAGCAGCCGCAGCTCGCCCGCGTCGCCAAAGCGCAGGTGCCAGCCCGCAGCCTGCATTTCGCCCGTCATGTCGGCCACCCGCTCGTAGCCCTCCAGCGAGGGGCGGCAGGCGCGCGCGTCGAACGCCTCGGCCTCGGCGCGATGGCCGGGCGCGAGCGCCGCAGTCGCCTCGCTGAGGTAGGCGCGCTGCTCGGCCCAGGAGGCCTCCACCCGGGCGTAGTTGGGCGCGGTGCGCACGCGCTCGAAGTCGGCGCGGCGGTAGTTGCCGTGGTCGGCCAGGTGGGTCTTTATGTCCATGCCCCAGGTATGCTCGGGCACCATCATCAGCCAGGGCAGAGCGGCCTCGCGCTCCTCGCCGCCCCACTCGCCCTTGTGGCGCAGCAGGTGGCGGTACAGGCGCACCTTGCGCGGGTCAGAGCCCACGCCGTGTATCCAGGTATCGCCTATCTCGCATTCGCGCACGGGCAGGCTGTCCCACACGGCCAGCACCTCCTCGGCCAGCGTGTTCATGTCGGCCGCCGCCAGCTCGGCGTCCTGGTACTGCTTTCGCAGACCAGTGTATATGCTCTTTATCTGCTCCGGCGACTGCGGCCCATGGTTGTCGCCGGTGTGGGCGAAGTAGACGGCCGTGTCCGTGCCCGGTATGCGGGTGAACTCGCCGTAGCCGTCGTTGTACATCACCGCCACCTCGCTGCCCTCGTACCGCCAGCGGAACACCTGCGGCACGTCGGGTATGGTGGAGGCGGGGTTGACGCCTATATGCAGAAAGCGTATGCCCGCGCCCGCCAGCAGCGGCACTATCGCGGTGGTGTGGCCGGGCACGTCGGTCATCTTGGCGCCTATCGTGCGGCGGCCATAGCGCTCGTCCAGCTGCCCGGACAGCGACAGCCCGAACTCGAACAGCTCCCTGTCCATGAGCTCGGTATGCGTGGTAAAGGGCAGGCCGTGCCAGCTGATGTCGCCCGCGCGCACCGCCTCGTCCAGCTCGGCGCGCTGCGCCTCGCTCGCGTGGCGGAGGTAGTCCCATATGAGGAAGGAGCCGGTCGTCCATATCAGCCGGTCGCCCGTGCCCTCCTCGCGCAGCGCCCGCGCGGTCTTGAGCGCGTTGGGTATGTATGTCTCGCGGTACTTCTGCATTATGCTGCCCGCATAGTCGGTGAAGCCCACGTCCAGATGCGTCTTGAAAAGTACCAGTATCCGCTTGATGTCACCCATATGCATTTCCTTTCACAGTAGCAGGTTCGCGTGTCTGCATCCGCCGCCGGGACGGACGCGATTTCATATTATAGCCACGCGGCGCGGCGCTGTCAACCGCAGCCGGTTTGCGTTTGCGCGAGCGCGTGCCCGCATTTGGGCCGCGAAATTTGGGCAAAAAGCCGGGGCTGCGTGCCACCCGGCGCACGCTTTCCGGGCAGGCGTAGCCGCTTTTTGGCGAATGCCCATAAAACAGCGTGCCCTATCCGGCATTTTATGGTATAATCGTACCTACCAAATAGGCGGAGGTAAAACTTAATGGAACGCTACACACGGCGGCAGGTGAGCCTGCTCGTCACGCTCTTTGTCGCATATACGGCGGCTTACATATCGCGAACGAATCTCTCGCCTGCTCTTGACGCCATTCAAACGCACTTCCGGCTCACGGCGGCCCAGGTGGGCCTGCTGCCCACGCTGTTTGCCGTGCCCTACGCGCTGGGGCAGATAGTCAACGGCACGCTGGCCGATCACTTCCGGCCGCGCAACTTCATATTTATAGGCCTTGCCGGCTCCGCGCTGATGAACGTGCTGTTCTCGTGTGCCAATTCCTACGCGCTGCTGCTGGCGCTCTGGTGCCTGAACGGCTGCTTCCAGTCGATGATATGGACTCCCATAGTGCGCATAATGGCCACCGAGTACCAGGAATCCGTGCGCCCGCGGGCCATGTTCGCGGTGTCGATAACGCTCATAGCGGGCTACCTCATCGCGTGGCTCATATCCGGGCTGCTCACCAGCAGCGTGGGCTGGCGCTGGGCCTTCCGTGCGTCGGGCCTGGTCACGGGCGCGCTGGGCGTGGGGTGCTTCTTTGCGCTGAGCAGCACCCGCAGCGCTCCGGCGCAGGCGGCCGCAAGCGCGCCGCAGAGCCGCGTACCGGTGCTCAGGCTGGTGTTCGGCACGGACCTGGGGCTGCTGCTGCTGGGCTGTGTGTTCAACGGATATGTGCGCGACAGCATAATGAACTGGGCGCCCAAGATGCTGGTGGACACGCAGGGGCTGGACCTGAGCAGCGTGCTGGGCGTGGTGCTGATAATACCCATAATCAACTTTATCGGCATACAGGCGGGCAAGCTGGTCTACCGGCATCAGGGCGAAAACGTGCGCCGGGCCTGCGCCACGCTGCTGGGGCTGTGCGCCGCGTTCTCGCTGGTGCTCACGCTGTTTTACGACGTGAACGCCTGGCTGTGCACGCTGCTGCTGGGGCTATGCTCGGCCATGGCCTACGGCATCAACCCGCTGCTCACATCGTTTCTGCCCATGGACTACCACAGTCTGGGGCGCGTGGGCATGGCTGCCGGGCTGATAGACGCGCTGATATACGTGGGCAGCGCGTTTTCGGGCACGTTTGCGGGCATGCTGCACGACTGGCTGGGCTGGAGCGCGGTGTTCGCCTCATGGGCCGTATGCAGCCTGATAGGCGTGGGCGCGGTGATTATGGCTATGCGGAAAAAGTGGAAAATATAATAATGTGGCGGGGGAGCAAGCTCCCCCGCCACTACGTTTCGCTCAAACGACT
>JBJEUC010000365.1:0-2594 GCA_051883635.1 Candidatus Fimadaptatus sp. | reverse complement strand
GTGAATATCTTCTCCGGCTCGGCGGGAGCGGCGGCACGGGCGGCCTCGGCGGCCTGGCGCGCGCCCGGCTCGGGGCGGGAGCAGTCGGCGTACTCGTATGTGCGCACGTCGAACGAGTTGTCGGGCAGCTGTATGCGGGCTTTCACCTTTTCGCGCAGCACGTCTATGTCCACCACCGTGCCCAGGCCGTCGGGCGTCATTATGTCGCGTCCGGTGCGGGGCAGGCGCTTGGTCATCATCTCGTAGTAGTCCTCTTCGTACTTGAGGCAGCACATGAGCCTGCCGCACAGCCCGGATATCTTGGTGGGATTGAGCGAGAGGTTCTGCTCCTTGGCCATCTTGATGGAGACCGGCTGGAAGTTGCTCAGGAAGGAGCCGCAGCATATGGGCCGGCCGCAGGGGCCCAGTCCGCCCAGCAGCTTGGCCTCGTCGCGCACGCCTATCTGGCGCAGCTCTATGCGCGTCTTGAACACGGAGGCCAGGTCCTTTACCAGCTCGCGGAAGTCCACGCGCCCGTTGGCCGTGAAATAGAACACCATCTTGCTGTTGTCAAAGGCGACCTCAACGTCTATCAGCTTCATCTCGAGCTTGTGCTCGGCTATCTTGTCCTTGCACTTGAGCATGGCCTCTCGGCCCAGCTTTTCGTTTTCCTTTACGCGCTCCACATCCTCCTCGGTGGCCATGGAGAGCACCTTGCGCAGCGGCAGCTGCAGCATGTCGTCCTCTACCTCCCGCGCGCTCGCCGCCACCACGCCGTACTCCGGCCCGCGGGACGTATCGCATATCACGCCGTCGCCTATCGCCGGCCACACGTCGCTGGGGTCGAAGTAATATATCTTGCTGTTGCGGGCAAAGCGCACGCCTATAACAATCGCCATTTTATCCCTCCAACGCATCAAAGCAGATCATGTCCAGCACGCCCGGCCAGCCCACGTTGCTTTTGAGTCTCATGCGGGCGCGTATCACGCCCCTGAGCATATTCAGTCCGCTCAGGCGCGAGGCCTGCGCGTCTATCTGTTCCCTGCGGTCTATATTGAGCGCCTGCGACCGGCCGCACAGCATCAGGTCGCGCGCGTACAGCTCCAGCGAATCCAGCACCCAGTCGGCGTGCTCGCGCATATCGCGCAGCCTGGCGCCGAAGGCGGCCGCGTCGGTCACGTCGGTCAGCGCCCCCACAGCGTCCAGCGTTGCGGCGCGCACGCTCCAGTACTCCTCGTTGCCGTCCATCTCCAGCGCGCGGCCGATGCTGCCCCCGCTCAGCGAGGCGAGCAGCTGCGCGCGCTCGGGCAGGACGCCCCTTCCCAGCAGATGCTCCCGCACCAGCTCCATAGGCAGGGGCTGAAAGTGGACCACCTGGCAGCGCGACACTATCGTGGGCAGCAGCGCGCGCACGTTGTCGCAGGTCAAAAATATAACGCTCTGCCCGGGCGGCGTCTCCAGCGTCTTGAGCAGGGCGTTCTGCGCCGGCGGCGTCATCAGCTGCGCATGCGGGATTATCGCTATGTTGCGGCCGGCCTCATAGGGGCGGCGCAGCAGGAACTCGCCCAGCGCGCGTATGTCGTCCACGCTTATCGAGCGGGTGCGCTTGCCCGTGCCGTAGCCCGGCTCTATCAGCTCTATGTCGGGATGATTGCCGCCCAGCGCCCGCTGGCAGGGACCGCATTCGTCGCAGGGCCTTGTCTCCCCCTCGCATACCAGCGCGCGCGCGCATATCCCGGCCAGCGTGCGCTTGCCCATGCCGGGCTCGCCCGCGAATAAATAAGCATGGACAACCTGCCCGGACCGCATCTGCCTTAGCAGATTGCCAGTCAGCGCAGATTGTCCAACGATATCGCCAAAGTTCATTTCGCTCCTCTGCGGCCCGCGCCGCACGTATCAGGCCCGGCTAAGCTCCGGGCCGCGCCGTCACATCTTGACAAACTGTTCCACGTTGAGCACGAATATCGTCGCGCCGCCCACCATTACCTCTATGGGATAGGGCACGTACACGCCCGTGGTGCCCGCAACCGGCGACGGCGAGGTCGCTATCTGCTTGCGGCTCTTGCATACCTTCTCTATCACGGCCATGGCGCTGTCGAACTTGTCGTCGTCCACGCCCACCAGGAGCGTAGTGTTGCCCGCGCGCAGGAATCCGCCCGTGGTCGCCAGCTTGGTCACGCCGAAGCCTTCGTTCATAAGGTTACTCACCAGGCGGGAAGCATCTTCGTCCTGAACGATAGCTATGATCAGCTTCATATTGTCTGCCTCCTTATATCAAATTGTGCGCCCGATCGCGCATTGATAGTTTTCCCTGACTATATTATATTCGATAACGCCGAAAAAATCAACGACAAAGCCCGAAATTACCGATATTTGTTGCCTGTCAAAATAAACTTTGACTATCAGCCTCCCGGGCACGCGGGCTCCGCGCCGCTTCCGCTTGCACGGCTTACGGCGAAATGCCGCCCGTTTACGCGCGCGGAAGCTGCCGGGCAGCACTTTCTTCCCCCGGTAGGCAGGGGTTTCCTTTCTAATGAACCGCCCGCGCCCCGGGGCGTGCGCGCCGCCGGAAACGTTTGACACGCGGAAGCCGCCGGGCCGCCCTTTTTCGCCAA
>JBJEUC010000364.1:0-2602 GCA_051883635.1 Candidatus Fimadaptatus sp. | reverse complement strand
ATACCATCCCGCCGCACGCGAATTTCAACGGACCACCATGCCACGGAGCGCGCCACCGTAGCTGCTCCTGCCGTTCATCCGCACACAAACAATGCGGCAGGAGGATACCCCTCCCGCCGCACGCGAATTTCAACTGACCCCCCATGCTACGGAGCGCGAACCGTCGACACTCACGCCGCGCCGCGTACCCCATCACACAAACAACGCGGCAGAAAGCCCCCCCGCGCAAGCACCTCACTCCGCCCTCACGCCTCGCCTGAGCCGAGCGATACCTCCAGCTCCGAGGCGCATATGCGCACCTCGCGCGGACACGCCCCCGCCGCGTGCAGGAGCGCCAGCGCGCCGTCCAGCGCAACGCCGCTGCCGGGCAGCGCGGCAAATTCATGCAGCTGCCCGCAGCGCCCGTCCTCATGGGGGCCGCCCAGCAGGGCGTATGCCACCGCGCGCTCGCCCTCGCATATGAGATGCAGGCTCAGCCCGCGCGCGTGCCAGAGGTCGATGATCCCGTCCCATATGGCGCGGCTCTCGCGCACGAAGCAGGGCCGCCGCTGCCCCGCCAGGGCGTATATGCCGCGCACCACGGCGCGCTCCCCGGCAAACGCGCGCACCGTCAGCCCCGCGGGCGCGTCGCCCCGCAGGCGCCATACGCCCTCGGCGCGAAACAGGCGCGCGCAGGCCTCGGGCGCAGACGGCCCGCCGGAGTATATGCACGTGAGCGCGCCGCCCAGCGCCGCCTCGCAAAAGGCCGGCTCCTCCTGCGCGCAGGGCCGCGCTTCGGCGCACGCGCTCACGCGGGCACACATCCTCCGGCCGTCGGGCGCATATACCAGCGCCGTGAACTCGTCAATGATAGCGCTCTTTTCCATGCTGCCTCCTGCTGTCAGCTCCATATGTCCAGCTCGCCGTCCCTGTGCGCGGCGCGCGCCACCTCGGCAGCGCCGGAGTAGACCCGCGCGCGCGGCGCGGCTTCGGCGGCGCGCTGAGCAGCCGCGTTCCCGCCGCCGAACGCGGGCGCTTCGTCGGCCCTGTCGCCCTCGTCCAGCGGGCCGTCATCAGCCTTGTCGCCCTCGTCCAGCGGGCCGTCCTCGGACGCGGGCGCTTCATCGGCCTTGATATCCTCGTCCACTGTACCGCTGTCCGGCGCGGGCGCGGCCTCGCCCGGCAGAGCGCCCGATGCCTGCGCGCGGGGGACGGTTCCGTCCGCCAGCGCGTGCGTGAAGCGCCCCAGCGCCTGCCGCACCTCCTCGAGCAGATGCTCAACCTCGGCCGAGCGGCGCTGCATCGCCAGCGCGTTCATGCCGCCCTCCACCGCGCGCACCATGGCCCAGAAGGCAGAGGGGCCCACGGGTATCACGCGCTGCGCCTGCTGCACGCTCTGCATCAGGTCCTCCAGCTCGCTTATGCGCGCGCTCACGGGCTCGCTGGGTATCAGCATCAGGGCAAAGTCGGTCGTAAGGCCGGGCTTTATCAGCTCCTCGGCCATGCGGCGCGCGTAGGCCGTCACGGCCTCGCCCAGCCTGCGCCGGGCCTCGTCGTCAAATGCGCCCGCGTATTCGTCCGCCGGGAAGGAGGCGTCCACCGGCAGGTACAGTATCTGCCCGCTCTCCTCGGGCATCAGCAGTGCAAAGTCGGCATACCGGCCCGAGCCGGTGCCAACCTCAAAGCGGCGCACGTAGCGCCCCGGCGACAGCCACTGCATGAGCAGCGAGTCCAGCTGCGCGCCGCTCATGACGGCCTGCGGACGGGTGTCGAGCGCCTCGCGCAGGGCCTTTATCTCCGAGGCGGCGTCGCCCAGCCGGGCCATTTCGCCGCTCAGCTGTTCCAGCTGCGCGTTCAGCCCGCCCAGCGCCGCGTCCAGCCGGGCGCTCACCTCGCGGGCGGTGTCGCGCGCCACGTCCTCGCGCAGCGCGCCCATGCGCCGGGCGGCGTCGGCGTGCTCCCGCTCCATGCGCGCGTCCAGCTCGTCCATGCGGCGGCTCATGGCCTCGTCGAAGGCGCATCTGCGCTCGCTTTCGGCCTGGGACGCGCTGCTCACGCGCCGGGCATACTCGTCCATGCGCCCGCTCTGGCCGCGCTCGGCGTCGGTGAGCGCCCGCGCCATGCCGTCGCCCAGCTGCTCCATCGAGCTGCGCAGGCTGCTGTCGCTCATGCGCAGCTGCTCCTCGGTATGGGCGCGCACGCCGCCCAGCTGCTCGTCCAGCGCCTGGCGCAGCTCGCTCAGCTGGCGGTCATGGTCGCGGTCGCGCCGGCTCATGCGCAGCATTATCGCACACAGCATCATTATCATTATCAGCGCCCCGACGCAGGCCAGCAGGACCTCGGGACGGCTCAGCACCTCAAGTATCCGGGACATCAACTTCACGCCTTTCGCGCAGCGGAATATCATGAATATATTATACCCGCAATGCCTGCCGCTGGCAAGCCAAAGCGTGCGCCAGAGTGCGCGCCCAAGTCGCTCCAATTCGACCCGGCGCGCGCAAATCGCGGGCGAAATCGCAGATATGTGTTTTGAACGCGCGCGGATGGTTTATATAAAGGGCAGAAGCCTTGAGCCACTTTGACGGCAGGCAATATCAGGAGGGGATTGCAATGACCAATGTTA
>JBJEUC010000363.1:0-2612 GCA_051883635.1 Candidatus Fimadaptatus sp. | reverse complement strand
GCACGCTGGAGTACACCTTCCTGCCGGCCGGCAGCGACTTCAACGCCGTGGCCAAGGCCTTCCGCGCGCGCGCCGAGGAGAAGGGCCGCCTGATAACGCTCAGGCAGAAGGCCGCCCGCATACCCACGCTGGACAGCCTGGTGGGCTGCTATGTGTACCATGTGGGAATAAAGAGCCATACCTCGCCCGATTCGGCCTTCTATAACACCGAGGACCCCTCCAAGAACGATTCGCTGGTGACTTTCGACCAGCGCACGGAGGAGATACATGAGCTCAAGCGCCACGGCGCGGAGCGCGTGTACCTGCATCTGGACGGCTGGGGCCAGCCCGGCTACGACAACCAGCACCCCGATTACCTGCCGGCCTGCGCCGAGGCGGGCGGCTGGGAGGGCCTCAAGCGCCTTTGCGACGCCTGTCACGAGGATGGGTACCTGTTCGGCCTGCACGACCAGTACCGCGACTACTACCTCGACGCGCCCACCTATGACCCCGACAACGCGGTGCGCCTGGCGGACGGCACGCTGTTCGAGATGGCGCGCTGGGCGGGCGGCAAGCAGAACTACCTGTGCGCCTCGCTGGCCCCGGCCTATGTGCAGCGCAACTTTGAGGAGCTGTTCCGCCACGGCATAAAGCTGGACGCGGTGTATCTGGACGTGTTCACCTGCAACGAGGCCGACGAGTGTACCAACCCGCGCCACCCGATGACCCGCTATCAGTCGCTGCGCTATCGCAAGCAGTGCTTCGACTACATGCTCTCGCGCGGCATACTGACCTCCAGCGAGGAGGTAAACGACTGGGCGACCGAATCGCAGGTGTTCTGCCACTGGGCGCCCTACGGCAAGGGCGGCATACCGGTGCCGCTGTTCAACCTGGTGTACCACGATTGCGTGCTCACGCCCTGGATGCTGGGCAAGGGCACCTACGGCATACCCGAGGGCCAGCTGGGCCTGCTGCACGCGCTGCTCAACGGCGGCATGCCCTACATAACCGACCAGGGCATGCCCGAGGGCGCGGAGCTGGACGACAAGCTGGCCAAGTGCCGGATAGTCTCCGACTTCAACCGCAAGGTGGCCTACTGCGAGCTGGTCAGCCACGAGATACTGTCCGAGGACGGCAACGTGCGCCGCTCCACCTTCTCCGACGGCTCGGTCGTGACGGTGGACTTCGCCAGCGAGACCTACGAGATAAAGTAATATGAAGCGAAACGAAGCGGGCCCCGCAGCGCTGCGGAGCCCGCTTTGCGCTGCCCCAGCGCGGCAACGCAAAAGGCGGGGGAGCATAGCTCCTCCGCCACGGACTGTAAAAAACCAGGGAGAGCGCGAGAGAGCCCGCAGGCCCTCTCACGCTTTAATCGAACCCGGCGGCGTGTACGCCGGATCCGCGGCAGTTTCTTCGGAGGGGAGCTTGCCCCCCGGAGAAGAAATTGCTTCCTTGCAGTTTCCGCGCCCGGAAATGCGCAGCATTTCAGCGGAAACTGGCAAGGGGTGGAAGTCTGCCGGGGGAGCTTGCCCACGCCCACGGTATATGTCCCGGACGCAGGCGTACCCGCCGGCACATGCACGGCGGGTACGCGCGATCCATTCGGCGGGGCCTGCCCCGCGCTCACATCAATGGATGTCCTTCAGATGCTCCATGTTCTTGCGCACGCCCTCGCAGCACTCGTGGAAGGTAGCGCGCTCCGCCTCGGTGAGGGGCAGCTCGATGACCTTCTCCACGCCGTCCTTGCCTATGAGGCAGGGCACGCCCACGAACAGGCCGCTCTCGCCGTACTCGCCGTTAAGCTCCATGCTGGCGGGCATTATCTGCTTTTCGTCGTGTAGCACCACGTGCGCCATGCGCGCGGCGGTGGTGGCGATGCCGTACTCGGTGCAGTGCTTGCCCTTGAAGGTGACCCAGCCGCCGCCGATGGCTTCCTTGCGCATCTCGTCGCGGTCGAAGTTGAAGCGCTCGTCGGTCTTGGCCCACTCGTCAAGCGGCATGCCGCGGAAGCTGACGCAGGACCAGGGCGCGAACTGCAGCGCGCCGTGCTCGCCCATCATGTAGGCGGTTATGGACTTGTGGTCCACGCCGGTGTGGCGGTTGAGCGCGGAGAGCAGGCGGGAGGTGTCCAGGCCGGTGCCGGTGCCGAACACGCGGCCGCGCGGCAGGCCCAGCCCCAGCGCCAGCTGGCGGGTCACTATGTCGCAGGGGTTGGTTATGTTTATCAGCACGCCGTTGAACCCGGAGGCCTTTATCTTGTCAACATAGCTGTTTACGGCGCGGATGGTGAAGTCCATTTCGTCCAGCCGGTCGTTGTTGGCGATGAGCAGGTCTATCTTGCCCACGCTGTTTATTATCAGGTCGCAGTCCTTAAGGTCGGCAAAGTCTGCCACGTCTATCCTGACGCGGTGGGGCAGATACGCCACGCTGTCGCGCAGATCCTGGCATTCGCTGGCGACCTTTTGCTCGTTTATATCGATAAGCAGCAGCTCGTCGGCTATGCCTTGGACGGCAAGGCTGTACGCTACATGCGCGCCCACGTGGCCCAGGCCGATAACGGCAACTTTTCTTGTTTTCACTTTTTGAACTACCTCCTCAAAAATTTTCATGGATAATGATAGCGCAGAATTTTA
>JBJEUC010000362.1:0-2617 GCA_051883635.1 Candidatus Fimadaptatus sp. | reverse complement strand
CGTCTGCGGCACATGCCGCCCGCGCGGGCGCGCAGCCCGCTTTGGTACTTATATATGCGCGCAATGTGTAGTGTATTCCGGACGCTCAGCCCAGCAGCTCGCCCGTCGCGCGGGCGAACTCTGCGCGTATCCGCTCGGCGTCCAGCGTCCTGAACTCGCCGTCCAGATACAGCACGCGCCCGTCCACCATGGTCATGCGCACGTCCGCGCCGCTGCTGGCATATACCAGCGTGCCCGGTATGTCGCGCGACGCCGTGTGGGCCGGATTGGCGGTGCCCATGAGCGCTATGTCCGCGCGCCAGCCCGCGCGCAGCAGGCCCACGTCATTGAAGCCCAGCGCGCGCGCGCCATTCTGTGACGCCATGGCCAGCGCCGCGGTTGCAGGCATGGCCGTGGAAATATTTGTCGCGCCCTTTTGCAGTATCGCGGTCAGCTTCAGCTCCTCGAACATGTCCAGGGTGTTGTTGCTGGCCGCGCCGTCGGTGCCCAGCGCCACACCCAGCCCCGCCTCGCGCATGCGCTCCACCGGCGCGATGCCGCTGGCCAGCTTCAGGTTACTGACCGGGTTGTGTACGGGCGTCACGCCCTTTTCCTTCATTATCGCCATGTCCCCGTCGTCGACCCACACGCAGTGCGCCGCCAGCACGGGCACGTCCAGCGCGCCCATGTCGCGCAGGTACTCCACCGGCGAGCGCCCTCCGCGCCGCCCGCGGCACTCCTCCACCTCGGAGCGGGTCTCGCTCACATGCACATGCAGGCCCGTGCCCAGCTCGCCCGCCTGCGCAGCCAGGTCGCGCGCTAGGCTCTCGTCGCTGGTATATTCGGCGTGCAGGCCCATGTAGACGCGCGCTCGGCCGTCCTCCGCGCCGTCAAAGCGCGTGAAGAGCTCCTTCTGCTCGCGCAGCTTGGCCGGCTCGCTGCCGCCGGTCATCATGCGGCATATGTTGAGGCGCATTCCGCTTGCAAGCACCGTCTCGGCGATGACGCCGCTCATCATGTACGCGTCGGCAAAGCAGGTCGTGCCCGTGCGCAGCGCCTCCAGCGCGCTCATCTGCGTGCCTATGCGCATCATGTCGGGGGTGAGCCTGTCCTCCAGCGGCCAGATGGTATGCAGCCAGTCCATCAGCGGCAGGTCCGTGCCCACGCCGCGCACCATGGTCATGGGCAGATGCGTGTGGGCGTTTACCAGTCCCGGCAGGGCTATGCCGCCCCGCGCGTCTATCGTCTCGTCGGCGCGAAAGGCGGGCGCCTGGGCACGCGGCCCCGCGTATGCTATGCGCGCTCCCGCCACCTGTATGCAGGCGTCGTCCAGCGCCTCCTCGCCCGTCCACAGGCGCGCGTTGTCAATAAGCGTATTCATATTGCAAATGCCTCCTCACCTGGGGCCGGCCGTATCGTGATCCTCCACCGTGGCCACGCACTGGGCCGATATGCCCAGCCCCTCGCCCTCAAAGCCCATGCCCTCGGTGGTCTTGCCCTTTATGTTTACCCGGTGGCGCGGCATGCCCAGCGCGCCGGCCAGCACGGTGCGCATCGCCTCCACATAGGGCGCGAGTTTGGGGCGCTGCGCCACTATCGTTATGTCGCAGCCGGTGGGTATCATGCCCGCCGTGCGTATGCGCCGCACCGCCTCGCGCAGCAGCTCTATCGAGCGGATGTCCTTGTAGCGCTCGTCGGTGTCGGGGAACATGCGCCCTATATCGCCCATGCCCGCCGCGCCCAGCAGCGCGTCTATCAGCGCATGGGTGGCCACGTCGGCGTCCGAATGGCCCAGCAGCCCCTTTTCAAACGGCACCTCCACGCCGCACAGCACCAGCGCCCGGCCCTCCACCAGCCGGTGCGCGTCGTAGCCCAGGCCCGTGCGCTGCGCGCCTACCCGGGGCCGGGGCGCTACAAGGCGCAGGTCGGCCGGGGTAGTCACCTTTACGTTCATGCCGCCGTCCGGCACCCTTACCAGCCGCACGTCGCCGCCGCTCAGCTCCACCAGCGCGCTGTCGTCGGTGGCCTCTATGCCCTCGCGCCGCGCCCATTCGTGCGCGCGCAGCAGGGTATCGCGCCTGAACACCTGCGGGGTCTGCACCGCGCGCAGCTCGTCCCGGTTGAGCGTATGCACCCGGCCCTGCGCGTCCACCTGCTTTATGGTGTCGGTAACGGCTGTGCAGGCCACGCCCGAGCCGTACTCCATGGCGCTGTCCAACGTGGCCTTGAGTATCGCGGGGGTCACAAAGGGCCTCGCCGCGTCGTGCACGGCCACGTACTCGCAGTCCTCGGGCAGGGCCCTAAGGCCGCTGAGCACGCTCTGCTGCCGGGTCGCGCCGCCCTCGGCGAGCTTCACGCACGCCTCGTCCTTTATGAGCGCGCTCACGCGCTCCATGTCGCCCGCGCTCACCACCACTACCACGCCCGCGTACAGGCCGCTCTTGAGCAGCGCCTCCAGCGTGAGCTGCAGCATGGGCTTGCCCATGAGCGGCATGAGCGCCTTGTTGTAGTTCAGTCCCATGCGGCTGCCCTGGCCGGCGGCCACCATCACGGCCCAGCATATCGCGCTCATTTGCCGTCATCTCCGTCGCTGATAAGGCGATACATGCCGTTTGCATCCGCCTTGAGCACATGCTCG
>JBJEUC010000361.1:0-10806 GCA_051883635.1 Candidatus Fimadaptatus sp. | reverse complement strand
GCCGTTGACCACATGGCGCGCCTGATGCCGGGCTGCCTTGCGCCGGTGTACCGGGGCCGCATAGAGCTGGCCGCCGGCGACCGCGCCGCCGCCCGCGCGACATGGCAGGAGGTCGGGCGCGGGTACGCGGACGACTGGATGGCGCAGCTGCATCTGGGCGACTGCATGGCGCGGCTGTGCCTTTACGACGAGGCGGTGGAGCATTACCGTCGGGCGCTGGCATTGCAGCCCCGCCCGCGCTACACCGACGCGCCGCGCTCGATAGCGCAGATACGCGGCATACAGGGCCGCTGGGCCGAAGCGGCGCAGGCCCTGGACGAGGTGCTGACGCTGCTGCGCGACGAGTGGGGCGTGTCGTCGGGCGAGGGCTACGACGAACCCCTGCGCGAGCGCGACGCCTGCCTTGCGCGCGCGGGACAGTAGCACCGTCACGAGCCGCATAAACATATGTGGACAGGCGCGCTCATGCCGCGCTGAGCCTACCTGAGTGGCAGGGCAGCGACGGCGTGAGCACGGCGCAGCGCTGCTGCGCGTGATCCGGCGCCGCGCCGCACAGGCAGCGTGCGCTCCATCAGCTGCATATGCGCAAACGCGCGCTTACCCCGTGCGGCGGCTGCCTGCAAGGCAGGACCGCGACGGCGTGAGCGCGCGTTTTGTTGTCATCTGCGGCGCGCGGTACCTGTGTGCGCGCCCCTCCGCCGCTCAGCGGCAGAACTTGTCTATGTATGCGTCCAGGCACTTCTGTATCACCCGGCGCGCCTCGGCGGCGTCCTTCAGCTCGTCCACGACCGTCTCCTTGCCCTCGAGCGACTTGTACACCGAGAAGAAGTGCGACATCTCGGTGAATATGTGCGGGGGCAGCTCGCTCACGTCGTGATAGGAGTTGTAGGTGGGGTCCTGGAAGGGTATGGCGATTATCTTTTCGTCCAGCCGCCCCTGGTCCAGCATGGTAATCACGCCTATCGGGTAGCAGCGCACCAGGCTCAGGGGCTGTATGACCTCGCTGGACAGCACCAGCACGTCGAGCGGGTCGTTGTCGTCGGCATAGGTGCGGGGTATCAGGCCGTAGTTGGTGGGGTAGTGGGTGGACGTGTACAGTATGCGGTCCAGTATCAGGTGGCCGGTCTCCTTGTCCAGCTCGTACTTCTTCTTGCTTCCCTTCTCTATCTCTATCACGGCGATGAAGTCGTCGCAGTTTATGCGGGAAGGGGAAATGTCATGCCATATGTTGCTCATTGTGATGACCTCCGTGTTGCACAGGGTGGGGCCGGGGGCGACGCCCGGGGCTTCAGTCGGGCAGCGCGTCGCCGCAGTCTGCCTTGCGCGCGGCGCGGAACTGCGCCTTGTCGCGCTTCGGGACCGGGCGTGTCTCAAGCCCCGCGCGCGTGCAGAGCCTGAGCGTCACGCGGCCCGGCTCGACCTGCGGGTGGCGCAGTATGCGCGCGCCGCAGCGCCCGGTATCGGCGCGCGTGAACGCCATGTAGGCGAACTTCTCGTCCTCATAGGGCGCGTCGCCGCCCTTGAGCAGGCGATGCAGCCGCGTGCGCGCCACGCGGCAGGTGAAGTGACACCAGTCGTCCGCGCCCAGCGGGCACTCGTCCTCGCGCGGGCAGGGCGCGGCCACGTGCCCGCCCAGCGCCGTAATGGCCCTGCGCGCCGCGCGCAGCTGGCGGAAGCCCTCGGGCGTGCCCGGCTCGATTATCAGCAGCATACCGGCGGCGGCGCTCCACAGCTGCTCAAGCAGCCGCGCGCGCCCGGCCTCGGTCAGCTCGTTCATCATGTAGGAGGCCGTCACCAGGTCGTAGCTCCCGGCGGGCAGGCCGTCGGCGATGTCGCCGCGCAGCCAGCGCACCTCGCAGCCCGCGAAGGCGGCGCTCTGGCGCATCAGGCGCTCGCCCAGGCGCAGCATGCCTTCCTCGCGCTCCAGGCAGGTGAGGCTGCGCAGCCCGTCCAGCTCCAGCGCCGCCGCCCATCCGGCCGCGCCGGTGCCCGCGCCCACGTCCAGCATCGTGGCGTATGCGCCCGACCCGGGCAGCGCCCAGCCCAGCGCCGTGCGCACCGCCGCGTAGGTGGCGGGCATGCGTGCGCACGCGTAGGCCACTGCCTCGGCCTCGCCGTGCAGCAGGCTGCGCCCGGTGCCGCTCTGCTCGCGGTAGCGCTGTGAGAGTCCCCCGGCCAGCGCGGTCAGCTCGCGCAGGGGTATGTCGGCAGCGGCGCTTTCCACCGCCGCGCGCAGTTCACCCGGCAGCTCCATGTCGTACCTCCCGTTACTCAAGCGGCGGACACTCGCCCGCCGTTATTTGCATATATCCGCCCTCGGCGCTTATCAGCGCGCAGGGGCAGGCGTCGCCCTCGCACAGTGCGGGGAACACCGGCGCCGGTATGCCGTCCAGCGCCCGCTGCGCGCCCCTGTGGAAGTGGCCCGACAGCAGCGCCCGCACCGGGCGGCGCGCACTGCGCACGACCCCGGCCAGCGCGGCCTGGTTGCGTATCACGTGGGGGTCGGCGGGGTCGCCCAGCAGCGGATGGTGGCTCAGTATGACCACCGGCGCGCCGGGCGCGGCCAGCCGCTCGCCCAGCCAGTCCAGCTCGGCCGCGGGCAGGGCCGTTTCCTGCCAGTCAAAGCCCCGCCCCGCGCAGCGCGCGCCCGCAGGCGTGTAGTTGCAGTCCAGCGCCAGCCACTCCAGCCCGCCGCCCTCGAACGAGAACCAGTCGGTATCGTGGCCGGTGAAGGCGGAGCGCTGTTCGACCTCCACGTCGTGATTGCCCGCCAGCGAGTGGCAGGGCGCGCCCAGCGCGGCGAGCGCCGCCTGCGCCCGGGCGAGGTTTGCGCGGTTGGCCCCGTCGTCGCCGGTGTCGTTTATCAGGTCGCCCAGGTTCAGGTACGCGTCCACCGGCCCGGCCCAGGCGGCTATGCGGCGCAGCTTGTCGAGCGACTGATAGCAGGTGCGCGTGCGGCAGGTGGTCAGCCCCTGCGCGTAGTGCGCGTCGGTAAACAGAAGTATGCGCATATCTCCTCCGCGCGCAGACCTCAGCGGTCGGTCTGCACATCTATGTATTGCATCATCAGGCTGTGCGCGCGCTTTAGCTCCTCCTCGTCCACCGTTACGCCCTCCAGCGCGGCGAACTTGAGCGTGGAAAAGCCCCTGAGCACCTCCAGCGTGCGCTCGCCCAGCTCCAGCCCGCCCCGGGAGCAGTGGGCGCAGCATATGCCGCCGCCCGCCAGGTCGAGCCGCATGGGCGCATGCGCCTCCTCGCTGCACACCATGCAGCGGTACAGCTCGGGCGCAAAGCCGCATACGCGCGTGAAGTGCATCATGAAGGTGAGCGATATGCGCCGGAAGTCCTGCGTGGAGTAGTTGAGGTAGGTGAGTCCGCGCAGCAGCAGCGCGAACAGCAGCCCCTGCTCCTGGCCGGGCGTTGACACCGTGTCGACCAGCCGCAGCCAGTGCGCGCCCTCCACCAGCCGGTCGTAATCGCAGCGCAGGTCGTAGAAGGCGTCCTTTATGGTGCAGCCCCGGAGCGTGAACTTGTCCTGCTTCTGGTAAAGCAGGTACTCGCCCGCGCAGAACACCTCGGTGGCGTTGGTCAGCCGGGCCCGGCCGCGCCGGCAGCCGCGCGCGCTCACCGACAGCTTGCCCAGCGTGGGCGAAAGCAGCGTGAGCATGCGGTCGCTCTCGCCGAAATCCACGTGCCGGAGCACTATCGCGTCGGTCTTGACCTCACCCATGCCCGCGCCCTCCTCACCGCGCGCCCGGCGCGCGCCGTATCATTGGCCGTTGCGGCATGAGCGCCCGCCGCGTCCCGTTTCCCGGGTGCAGGGCGGGCGCTCATGCGCTCACTGTTCCTCGGTCTGATCGTAGCCCAGCGTACGCAGATCGCCCATGCGGTTGCGCCAGTCCTCGCGCACCTTGACCCACAGCCTGAGCATCACGCGGCTGCCCAGCAGCCCCTCTATGTCGGCGCGGGCCTCGCTGCCTATCTTCTTGAGCATGGCGCCCTGCTTGCCGATGATTATCGATTTGTGGGACTGCTTTTCGCAGTAGATGTTGGCGTGTATCTCGCACATGTCGCGGCCCAGCTGCTTCATCGAGAGCATCTCTATGCCCACGCCGTGCGGTATCTCCTCGCGCAGGTTGAGCAGCGCCTTTTCGCGGATTATCTCGGCGGCGATGAAGCGCTCGGGCTGGTCGGTGAACATGTCGTCGGGGAAGTAGCGCGGGCCCTCGGGCAGCGCGTCCACCAGGAGCTTGAGCAGCGCGCCCATGCCCTCGCCGGTGCGGGCCGATATCGGCACCACCTCGTCAAAGCCCAGCTCGCAGACCTGCGCTATGTCGGAGAGCAGCTTTTCGCGCCCCAGCAGGTCTATCTTGTTTATGGCCAGTATCTTGTAGCCCTTGTGCTGGCCCCATTCGCGCAGCAGCGCCAGGTCGGTCTGGCCTATGTACTGGCCGTCCACCACGCACAGCAGCGCGTCGGTGCCTATCATGGCCTGCTCGGCGGTCTTCATCATGTATTCGCCCAGCTTGGTGCGCGGGCGGTGTATGCCGGGGGTGTCCACAAACACCACCTGCCAGTCGGGCTGGCTCACCACGCCCATTATGCGGTTGCGGGTGGTCTGCGGGCGGTCGGAGACTATCGCCACCTTCTCGCCCACGAAGGCGTTCATTATGCTGCTCTTGCCCACGTTCGGGCGGCCCATTATCGCCACAAAGCCCGAGCGGAACTTCTTTGCTTCAGCCATCGAATCAATTTCCTTTCTGATCATTGCCTTGCAGTCGGCAAACTACTTTTCGGTTCACAGGCTTTCGGGGCCAAAGCTCATCGGCAGCAGCTCGCTGAGCGTCGCGCGCCGTATGTTGCCCCCTCCGTCCTGAACCAGCACCTCGATGTCGGGCGCGAACTCCCGCAGCACCTGACGGCACGCGCCGCAGGGCCAGGGCAGCGAGCCCTCGGACACTATCGCTATGCGAGTAAAGGCGCGCGCGCCGCCGGCCACGGCCGCCATCACCGCGCCGCGCTCGGCGCAGATGGTCAGCCCGTAGGATGCGTTTTCGACATTGCAGCCGCAGAACATGCGCCCGTCCGCGGCCAGTATGCACGCGCCCACGCGGTAGCGGGAATAGGGCGCGTAGGCGTTTTTGAGCGCCTCGCGCGCCCGGCGCAGCAGCTCCTCGTCATGCGGCATTTGAGTACCTCGCTTTCCGGCAGGGGGCTATTCGCCCTCGCGCCTGAGGTCGACCAGCGCCATGGCGGACTCCTCGCGCGCGCGCATGAGCGCCCTGTCGCTTTCGACCATGTGGTCGTAGCCCATCAGGTGAAACAGCGCGTGGGCGGTAAGGTAGCCCAGCTCACGCTCGGTGCTGTGGCCGTACTCCCTGGCCTGGGCGCGCGCGTGCTCCAGCGATATCACTATGTCGCCCAGGTACATGCCGCCCAGGTCCGGGTCGTATTCGCGCCGGAGCAGGCGCAGGTTGTCCCGCGCCGTGCCGGAGGGGTAGGTCACGCTGGGAAAGCTGAGCACGTCGGTCGCGCGGTCCACGCCGCGCTGCTCAAGGTTTATGCGGTGTATCTCGTCGTCGTCCGTCACGCGCAGGCAGGCGGCGCAGCCGTCGGGCAGCCCCTCCACCTTGAGGCAGGCCGCCATCACGCGCTCAAGCAGCGCGCGCAGGCCGTCGTCAAGCGCGACCTCGCAGTCCATCTCCAGCCTCACTTTATCGCCTCCTCAACGTCCTCGCCCGAGGAGGACGCCGGCGGAGCGCCCTCTATCGGCCCTGCCGAGGGCGCGGGTATGTCCACCGGGCCGCGGTTGGGTATGTCTATCTGGGGATAGGCTATGCGCTGATGGAACACGCCGGAGAGCACCTGCTCGAACACGCGGCAGATGGTGTCCACCTGGCGGAAGGTGAGCGTGCATTCGTCCAGCTGCCGGTCGTCGGTCTTGCCCTTTACCAGCGAGCGTATCAGCTCGTCTATGCGCTCGGGCGTGGGGTTGGGCAGGGCGCGGGCGGCGGCCTCGACCGTGTCGGCCAGCATCACTATCGCGGCCTCGCGGGTCTGGGGCTTGGGGCCCTCGTAGCGGAAGTCGGCTATGTCCACCGAGGCCTCGGGCGCGCTCTTGAGCGCCTTGTTGTAGAAGTAGATGACCGGCGTGTCGCCGTGATGCTGGGCGATTATGTCCAGCACCTCCTGGGGCATGCGGTACTTCTGCGACATCATCACGCCGTCGCGCGGGTGCGCGGTCAGTATGGCCGTGCTTATGCGCGGGTCGGTGCGGTCGTGGGGGTTGTCGCCCATCTGGTTCTCCTTGAAGTAGAGCGGACGCTTGAGCTTGCCCACGTCGTGATAGTACGCGCCCACGCGCGCCAGCAGCCCGTTGGCGCCTATGGCATCGGCGGCGGCCTCCGCCAGGTTGGCCACGATCATCGAGTGATGATAGGTGCCGGGCGCTTCCAGCAGCAGCCGGCGCAGCAGCGGCTGCTGCGGGTTGGACAGCTCCATGAGCTTGGAGGGGGTCATGAGCTTGAATATGGCCTCCATCAGCGGCTGCAGCCCCAGACACAGCACGGCGGTGAGTATGCCGCCCACCGGGGCCAGCGCGGCGCGCGTCATTACGCCCGCCACGTCGGTGTTGTTTATCAGGCCCATGGCTATCATGGACAGCATGGCCGTAAGGCCCGACACCAGCCCGGCGGTGAGTATGCTCAGCCTGTTGGGGCGGCGGCGCACCATGTATATGCACACCGTGCCGCTTATGAAGGTGGATACCATCATGTTTATCATCAGGTAGCTGGACAGGTCGCTCTGCGTGCTGGCGGACATCAGGCCCAGCAGCACCGACATGGCCGTGTTCACTATCATGGCCAAACGGGGCTTGAGCAGCAGCGTTATCATCAGCGCGCACAGCTCTATGGGCATCATATATACGTTTATCTCGCGCACTATCAGCGATATCAGCAGCGACGTGACCATGATTATGCACATCAGCATCAGGCTCTTGAACTCGCGCAGCATCGCCGTCTCAAAGCAGTATATGTACAGCGAGATTATGCACAGCATCACGACCAGCAGTATCGCCAGGCCCAGATACATCAGCATGTCTATCGATTCGTCGGCCAGCAGGCCCAGACTTTGCAGCATGGCCAGCTGCGGCTGGGTCACGGCCTCGCCCGCCACCACTATGTTCTGGCCCTTTTTGTACACCACGGGCTCCACGGCCTCGCGGGCCGCCTGCCGGTTGGCCTCGGTGGTCTCCTCGTCGATTATCTGGCTGGGCTCTATGTAGGGCTCTATGGCCGCGCAGGCCAGGGACGCCTCAACGCTTGAAAACTCGTACATGCGCGAGAGCATGTCCTCCACCGAGGTGGTCGCCTTGGACTCGCTGCCCTGCTGTATGCCGGTGGCGTAGGAGAGCCGGAGCATGCGCTCGGTCGCGGAGGAGAGCGCCGAAAGCTCGTCGGCGCTCATCAGCTGCAGCGCGCGCAGCTGCGCGTCGGTCAGGCTCACGTCGCCCAGCAGCGCGCGCGCGTCACTTGCCAGCCCTTCGTCGTCCAGCGCGGCGCTTATCTGGGCGTCGGTGGGCGTTACGCCCTCGCCCAGCGACGCGGCCATGAGGGCGATCGCCTGCTCGCCCTGGGCGCGCACGCTCTCCATGCGCTCAAAGGCGTCGCTTACCGCGGCGATGGAGCGCGCTTCGGCCTCGCTGTCGTCGGTATAGCTGACCTGGGCGTTCTTTTCGGCGTCGCGCATGCGCGTGTTGGTCGTTATCTCGTCGATTACGTCCTTGGTGGCGGTTATCGTGCGGGGCGCGATATCGCCGGCGTTGAGCTTGAGCCGCTCGGGCGTTACCGATATCGCCATTATCACCAGCATCAGCGCAAACGTGGCCGCCATCAGCGCCAGCAGCCTGAGCGCGTCGCGGCGGGGCAGCTTTTCGCGCGCCGCGAACAGCGGGCGCGCCGCGTTGCCGGATTTGGCCTTGCGTGCCATTGTCGACTCACCTCCGCTTGTCGAACTTCTCGTATGCCTTTACTATGGCCTGTACAAGCTCGTGGCGCACCACGTCGCGGTGGGAAAGGTAGGATATGCCTATGCCCTCGACGTTCTTGAGCACCTCGAGCGCCTCGACCAGTCCGCTCCTGCGCCCGGCGGGCAGGTCTATCTGGGTAATGTCGCCGGTTATTATCACGCGCGAGCCCATGCCCATGCGCGTGAGGAACATCTTCATCTGCTCGCTGGTGGTGTTCTGCGCCTCGTCCAGTATGATGAAGGCGTCGTTGAGCGTGCGGCCGCGCATGTAGGCCAGCGGAGCCACCTCTATCACGCCGCGCTCCACCAGGCGCGCATAGGCCTCCACGCCCATCATGTCGTGCAGCGCGTCGTACAGCGGGCGCAGGTAGGGGTCGACCTTCTGCGCCAGGTCGCCGGGCAGGAAGCCCAGCTTCTCGCCGGCCTCGACTGCGGGGCGGGTGAGGATTATGCGCTCCACTTCCTTGTTCTTGAGCGCGACGAAGGCCATCGCTATGGCCAGATAGGTCTTGCCGGTGCCGGCCGGGCCCACGGCGAAGGTCATCAGGTTGTCCTTGATGGATTTTACGTACTGGCGCTGGCCCAGGGTCTTGCACTTCACCTGCTTGCCGCGATAGGTTATCGCGATGACGTCGTGCATTATCTCCTCTATGCGGTCTATGTTGCCCTCGCGCGCCAGCGATATCGCGTAGCGTATGCGGCTGCGGTCGATGGGCTCCCCGCGGGAGAGCATGCCCAGCAGCTTGCCAACCACGTTTACCGCGGTGGTCACGGCCTCCTCGTCGCCCTGCACGGTAAGCTCGGTGCCGCGCGCGAACAGCTTAACGCCCAGCTCCTGCTGAAGTATATCCACGTTTTCGTCGAGATTGCCGAACAGCGATACGAACTGCTCCATCGACTCGACTTCTATCTGCCTTTGGCATTCGGACACTTATAAATTGCCTCCTCAAATGCGCGGCGGGCTAGCCGCCGCACTGTATGGTCTCTTCCGCTTCTATGATATATCGGGCTTCGATTATATTCCCTTCTATAATACTATACTCTGACCATTTGTCAATGATAAACGCGTTATCGGGGCATTTCTTTACGGCGTTTTGGCGCGCGAGCTCCTCTGCCAGCGCCTGCGCCTCGGCCAGCGTGCGCTCGCTTTCGCGCTCCGCAAGCTCCCAGAGCCGCGTCGTTTCCACATACAGCGGCAAAAAGAGCCCGCCTATGGGCTGCACGGACACCTCGCGCTCGCACAGCGCAAACCCGGCCCCGGACGCAAGCGGTATCTCCGCCCAGGGCAGGTGCAGCACCCGGCGCGTGCTCTGCCGTCCGGTGCGCTCAAGCGCTATCTCCGCAAGCGGCGCCTCGCCCCGCCCCTCGTACCATACGCGCCCGGTCACTATGCCCATCGCCCGGACCGGCGCGGTGTCCTCGCGCGTGGCCTGCTCCTCGCCGGCTATCAGCAGGTCGCCGGCCCGCACCGCGTCGCCGCGCTCGACCGCCGCGCGCCCGGCCAGCACCTGCACGCGCTCGACTATGGCGTCGCGACGCGCGTAGAGCCCTCCGGCCGGAGTGAGGGCCAGCGGCTCGGGCACAGAGGCGGCCTGCTGGGCCGTGAGCGTGAAGGTCACGCCGCGCACGCGCGCCTGGCAGAACTTCACCTCGTCCACCCCGGCGGCGACCGCGCTCTCCAGCGAGCGGAGGTCTATCGCCGACTTGGCGGCCCCCGGGCGCACGCCCAGCGCGTCCAGCGCGCTGATGAGCGGCGCGCGCAGCGCGGGCGGCGCTTCCACCTGCACCCGCCATACGCGCGTGCTCATCAGCCCCAGCAGCAGCACTGTGAGGCACGCGCACACCGGCAGCGCGGCGCGCCGCCGCAGACGCTCGCACGCATACGTGGCCCCCAGCGCGCGCCGGGACGCTATCGCTATATCCAATTCGACGCAGACCCGGCGAAACCCTTGCTCCCCGGCGGTGCTTATCGTGAGCGACATGGCCCTAAGGCTCTCGCGCCGCACGTCGCGCGGGTATATGCCCTGCTCCTCCAGACGCAGCAGCAGCTTCTCCAGCCCGCGCCCCTGCACGCGCAGGCGCACGCCGCTCAGCCCGCGCCGGGCGCTGTCCCTGGGCTGTGATGCCGCCCCGGGAGCGGACTGCGCCGCGCCGGGGGAGCGGCGGGCGCGCACTATCCTCCTGCTCATGCTTCGCGGCCCCGCCTTTCCAGCTCTATGCGGCCTATGCGCCCGGCTATCAGCAGCGCGCGCCCCTCGCACAGATCCATTGCCAGCTCCCGGCCGCATACGCTGAGCGTGAGCCTGCGCGCGGCTATGCGCACGTGCTCGTCGTCAAACTCTATTATGCCGGAATGATTTTCGATAAATACGCGCGAATCCGCATATATCGTCACGCGCGGCTCACCGCGCGCCGCGTCCGCGGGCAGCGCAAGGGGACGCATGAGCGCGCCGAGCGCGCGCCGTTCGCGTGGGGGACGCCCGGCGCGCGTTCGGCGCACGGCGCGCAGCGGTCTTTTCATTGCATATCGCCTCCGCAGTATCATATGCGCAGGGCGCGGGCGCGATGAAGTGCGAAAAAAAGTGCAAAAAAGTTGATTTGGGGTATTGACAATCCGGAGGATGTGTGGTAATATATATCTCGTCGCCCGGACGGAACGCGAACCGGACGCCGGACGGATGCTTGAAGCGTTGCGAACGGTGGCATCGGGGTGTAGCGCAGTCTGGTAGCGCACGTGCTTTGGGAGCATGGGGCCGCAGGTTCGAATCCTGTCACCCC
>JBJEUC010000360.1:0-2622 GCA_051883635.1 Candidatus Fimadaptatus sp. | reverse complement strand
CTCGGGGAAGTCCGGATGGTGCCAGTCCAGCAGGGAGTAGTACAGCCCCACCTTCAGCCCCTCGGCGCGGAAGGCGTCCAAGAATTCGCGCACCAGATCGCGGCCGCAGGGCGTATTGGTGGACTTGAAGTCGGTCTCGGCGCTGTCGAACAGGCAGAAACCGTCGTGATGCTTGGCCGTGAGCACGGCGTACTTCATGCCGGCCGCCTTGGCGATGCGTGCCCACTCGCGGGGGTCGTACCTGACGGGGTTGAATTCGTCGAAGTACTTCTGGTAATGCTCGTCGTCCACATGCTCATAATAGCGCAGCCATTCGCCGCGCGCCGGTATCGCGTACAGGCCCCAATGGATAAACATGCCGAAGCGGTCGTGCTGGAACCAGCGGATGCGCTCGGCGCGCGCTTCCCTGCTGTTGAAATCCATAACGTCATCCCCAATCATGCGCATATGCGCTAATATCGGCTACATTATAACCCGCCGTTAAGTCGGTGTCAAGACAAGGCATAGCGGGCGTTGCGGCGCTCATTGCAGCTCTCCGGCCAGCCTGCGCTCGCACCAGTCGCGGCAGGCCTGCGTCCACCGGTGCGTGGCCAGGGTCTGCTCCTCGGTCGGGAACACCCCGCGGCCCACGCGCGCCATCTCGTCCAGCATGACCCAGTACAACTCTTCCAGCGAGAAGCGCCCGTAGGCGTCGCGCATCATGCGCATTCGCCGCGCCACGTGGGCCGGGTCCTGCTCGTCGTTGCCTATGTCCAGCCACATCCACATCGCATAGGCCAGATCCGCGCGCGGGTCGCCGACCGCCGCCGCGTCCCAGTCGATCATGCCGACCGGCATACCCTGTACGAACGTGAAATTGCACGGCGAAAGGTCGCGGTGGCACACGGTCTGGCCGGGCGCGCAGGCCGGCATGTCGCAAAGCAGCGCGTGCATGCGCGCTATCATGCGCGCGGCCGCGCAGCATTGAGCGTCGGTAAACTCCCCGATGTTGTCGGGCACGGAGCCGGGCATGAAGCTGAACACCTCGCGGCACCACTCGTCCACGCCCAGCCAGCGCGGCGCGAAGTCTGCGCCCCGGCGCTCCAGATGGGAGAGCACCTCGCGCACGAAGCCCGAGTTGCCGCAGGGGCTGCGGTGCACCGTATCGCCTATGCGGACCACGCTTGCGGTCACGCGCCCGCCGGTGAGTATCTCTTCACACATTGCGCTGTCACTCCTTTGCGGCTATCGCATCAGTTTTGACTATCGGTCAAAATGCACGCCGATGCCTTTTGCCATCCGCGTTCGGACCGGTAAATCGAGCTACTGCTATTTGACGGTTATCGAAAAAACGATGCTGCCATTACCATACAAAATTGACCATCGGTCAATACACATATGGTCGCTCATGTTCAGCCCGGGAAAGCGGCCAATGTCACGCGACCATGCAGGCCGGTCGATAGCACGAATTATTGACCATCGGTCAAAAATGCGCATATGCCCGTCAGACTGTCTATCGAAGCGACGCCCTGCGGCACAGCAGCGCCGTGCCTGTTGAGCCACAGCGCCCCTATGCCCGCCCCGCACGCGCCCTCCACATCGCTGCTCAGCGAATCGCCTACATGCAACACCTCTCCGCCGGCCCTGCCCGTTTCTCGCAGCGCCAGGCGGAACAGCTCGGACTGTGGCTTGTACGCGCGCGCGTCCTCGCTGGTAAACACGCCGGCCGGCTTGAGGCCGTGCCAGTATAACGCTGCCTCCACATCTGCGCGGTCGATGTTGGAGACGATGTAAATTGGCACGGGGCAGGCCGCAAACAGCGCGCGCGCATCGTCATACAGCGGCGGCTTCACCCAGTGCGCGAACACCGGCGCACACAGCTCGTCCGCGTCCACGCGCGCGCCCAGGCAGGCCGCCAACTCCGCGAGCGTGTCGCGCTCGATAGCGCGCTGCCGCACGAACGCTTCGCCCTGCGCTCGGGCGCAGGCCCTGCGCAGCATGTCGCGCCAAAGCAGCTCCACCTGCTGCGCGTCGAGCCCGGCTGCCTGCGCCACGCGGCGGCAGACATCCGCAACCTGCGCGTCGTCCTCCTGCGCGACCGTGCCGTAGAAGTCCAGAAACAGCGCGCGTATCATGCGCGCCTGCCCGTTTCGCACTGGTAGGCTATGCGCGGGGAGCCGTCGGCTATGTGGATTATGCCGCAGCGCACAAAGCCGCTGCCCTCTATCAGGCGCTGCATCACGCGGTTGTCGCGGTGCGTGTCTATGCGCAGCTGGCCGCAGCGCGCCCGCGCAAACGCCATGCAGGCGGCAAAAATGCCGCGCGCGCTGCCGTCGCTGGCCACCCGGTGCAGCGTGCCGTAGGGCTCGTCGTTCAGCCACGCGCCGTCCTCTATCTCGGCGTACGTGGGATCCTCGCCCAGCGCCAGCACGAACGCGCCGCACACGCGGCCCTCATGCTCGCACACGTACAGCCGACCCAGCTCCATATCGCCGCTGAGCAGCTCCCGCGAGGGGTAGTCCGCGCCCCACTGATTGGGGTTGCCGGTGGCGGCCATATAGGCGCGTGCGCTGGCGTAAACGCGCATCAGCTCGTCCATATCCGCAGGTATTGCCAAACGTATATTCATGTATGTATCCTCTC
>JBJEUC010000359.1:0-10820 GCA_051883635.1 Candidatus Fimadaptatus sp. | reverse complement strand
GGAACTCGCAATCCCCCTATCCCTCCTTGGCCGCCGGAGGCTGCCACAAGGCTGCTCCAACAAGCAGCAGCGGCGCAAGAACGCGCCGCGAAAACCTGCAAATCAACGCAAGAACGCAAAACCCCGCAAAAACCCCTTGCCCCAAACGTCAAAACGCCGCGTTAACACGCGGCGCTCTGACATATCCCTACTTCTCCTCATCAATAACCTGCACATTCTCCCGCCCAAAAGCGTCATATATCGGCCCCAGATCCCCGGCCTTCGCCCTGGCTGGAGCGGCGGCCTGTATGACGGGCTTGTAGCATACCTCGCGCCCGAAGCACTCGCTCATGAACTGGTTCATGCGGGAGGCGTTGTTGGGCAGCTCCAGTATCTTGACCATGGCGGCTGAGGCAGGCTCGAACTCGGCCACTATGTCATCGCCGCGCACCTCTCGGAACGCGCCGCGCCGGGCGATGGCGAATATGTCGATAGCGCCCTTCTTTACGCGCTCCAGCGCGGCCTGATAGCGGGCAAGGTCGTCCCCGGCTACCGGCTGCGGCTGGGGCGTAGCGGGCCTGGCGGCCTTGGCCGCGGGCGCGGCGGCGCGGGAGGCGCGCGGCGCGGCGACGGCGCCTGCGGCTACCTGCCGCTCCAGCTGGTCCAGGCGGCTGAGCAGCGCGCTTATGTCCTCCACCTTGCCCCGGCGGCATACGCGCGTCACGGCCATCTCCAGCAGCACGCGGCCGTGCGTCACGTAGCGCGCGTCGCGCTCGGCGTCCAGGAATATGTCCATTATGGCCATGAGCCGCTCGGGCGAGGCCTGAGCTGCCTGAGCGCGCATGTGCTGGGCGTCCTCGCCGGTAATCTCCAGCACCCCGGCGGCATCCTCGCCCATCACCTGCGTCATCATCAGCGCGCGCAGATGGCTTATCATCTCGCGCATGAATACCTGCACGTCGCGCCCCTCGCGCATCAGCCGGTCTGTCAGCTCCAGCGCATGCGCGGCGTCCTCGCCCAGCAGCGCGTCCGCAAATTCAAACATGAACGCGCGGCCGCTGGTGCCCAGTACCTGGTTCACGGCGGCCTCGTCTATCGCGCCCTGGCCGTAGCTTATGCACATGTCGAGTATGCTCAGCGCGTCGCGCATGCCGCCCTCGGCAGCCAGCGCTATCTGCTCCAGCGCCTCCTGGGTGGCGGGGATGTCCTGCGAGGCCAGTATGCGGCGCATGTGCTCGACTATGACCTCGGCGCGTATGCGGTGGAAGTCGAAGCGCTGGCAGCGCGAGAGTATGGTCGCGGGCAGCTTCTGCGGCTCGGTGGTGGCCAGTATGAACACGGCGTGCGCGGGCGGCTCCTCAAGCGTCTTGAGCAGCGCGTTGAACGCGCCCGCGCTGAGCATGTGTACCTCGTCGATTATGTAGACGCGGTACTTGCCCACGGCGGGCGGGAACATTATCTTGTCGCGCAGATCGCGTATCTCGTCCACGCCGTTGTTGGAGGCGGCGTCTATCTCCAGCACGTCCATGGACGAGCCGGTCTGCTCGTCGCGGCAGGCCGCGCATTCGCCGCAGGGCTCGCCGTCCTGCGGACTCAAGCAGTTGAGCGCGCGCGCGAAGGTCTTGGCGGTGGAGGTCTTTCCGGTGCCGCGGCTGCCGCAGAACAGGTATGCGTGCGATATGCGGCCGCTCCTTATCTGGTTGAGCAGCGTGCGCACTATCGCCTGTTGCCCGACTATGTCGGAAAATTTGTTCGGCCGCCATATGCGGTACAGGGCTTGATACATGGGTCCATACCTCCGTGAAATCGAGTCGTGTTCATTGGGGCCGGGGCGGCGCGGGCCGGGGGAGGCGCTGCGGCCTCCCCCGGCGGCGGTCAGTTGCGCACGTCGCTCAGGCGCTCAAGGCCTATGAAGCGCAGAAAGTCCTGTATGTGCTCGTCCCAGTATTCCCAGGTATGCGCGCCCGGGTGCTCCTCGTAGTGATAGTCGAAGGGGTTGCCGGGCAGGGCGGTGAAGAAGTCGCGCGTTTCGCGCGCTGAATCGAGCAGGAAATCCTCGCTGCCTATCGAATGGAATATGCGCGGGCAGGGCAGACCCTCGTCCAGTATGCGCTGCGCCGAGCCCAGCACGTCCTCCACGGTGCCCCTGAGGTCGTCGGGATCGGTGGTGCCGTGGGTCATCATCATGCGCGCGGCGCGCTCGGGGCTGAGCTGGGCGTGGCGGTTTACCGCCCCCGCCGAGAAGCAGCCTATGGCGGCGTAGTTTTCGGGATTGGCCAGACCTATCTTCATGCAGCCCGCGCCGCCCATGGACAGGCCCGATATGAAGTTGTCCTCGCGCCTGTCGGACAGCGGGAACATGGAGCGCATTATCGCGGGCAGCTCCTTTGAGACGTAATCGTAATACCGGCCGCCGTGCGCCATGTTGGCGTAGGCGGAAAGGCTCACCGCCGGCATCACCACGGCCAGCCCCAGCGGCGCGGCGTAGCGCTCTATCGAGGTGCGCCTTTGCCATATGGTGTGGTCGTCGCTGGCCCCGTGCAGTAGCCACAGCGTGGGGTATGCGCCGTCCGCCGCGCTCGCGGCCATGCCTATCTGGCGCGTGGCGCGCTGGGGCAGCACGACGTCGCAGGACACGCACATGCCCAGAGTTTCGGAAAAGAAATTAGCGTGAATAAGTGCCATGTCGTACCTCCTTACCTGGCTATCGGCAGCCATGCCAGCACGGTCTGGATCTTCTCGTCCCAGTACTTCCACTGGTGATCTCCCGGGCTCTCCTCATAGGTCAGGTCGTAGCCCAGCGCGCGCAGGTGGTCACGCATGCGCACGTTGGACTGGTACAAAAAGTCCTCGGTGCCGCACCACATGTATATGCGCGGCATGGCCTCAGGCCGCCTGCTCAGGCGCTCCGCCACGGCGAACAGGTCGTTGTCGCTGCCCCGGAGCTGGTCGGCGGGGCCGAATATGTCGAAGAACAGGTCGGCATGGGCATTGCCCAGATTGGACGTGACCACGTCCACCGCGTCCACGCCGCCCGAGAGCGAGGCCACCGCGCCGAAGGTCTCGGGCGCCAGCAGGCCGCACTTGAGCGCGCCGTAGCCGCCCATCGACAGGCCCGCCGCAAAAGTATCCTCCCGCCGCGCGGACATGTTGGGGAAGAAGGTGCGGCAGATGGCGGGCAGCTCCTGCGAGATGAAGGTCCACCATTTGTAGCCGATATGCATGTCGGTGTACCAGCCCAGCTGCGTGGTGGGCATTACGACGGCGATGCCGTAATCGGCGGCGTAGCGCTCGATAGAAGTGCGCCGCTGCCATATAGTGTGGTCGTCGCTCATGCCGTGCAGCAGGTAGAGCGTGGGGTATTTGCCGTCCGAGCGCTTGCCCTCCATGCCTATCTGGCCGCGGGTCTGCTCGGGCAGTATCACGTCCATCTGCGAGCACATGCCCAGCACATCGGAAAAGAAGTCAACGTGCAGAAGTGCCATGGTGCTTTACCTCCCTTGGAATATTGCGTAGCACCGGACTGCGCATTTGGCAGTCCGGCCGGGACGGTGCCCGGGTCCATGGCAATATTATACCATGAAGCGCGCGATATGGGAATGAAAAACTGCGCCTCATGCGGGCGCGGCGCAGGGCCGGGGCGGAGGCACTTATAACAATAACGGTCGAGGGCCGATTACATGGAAGCGGTATAATGGATAAATCAGTTGGCAGGAGTGTACGGCAGATGGATACGAAAAGGGAAAACTTCTATCGCTACTTTTTCCGCATATATGTGGCGCTGGTGCTGCAGAACGTGGTCACGCTCAGCGTGAACCTCACCGACAACATAATGCTGGGCGCATACAGCGAAACGGCGCTGGCCGGCGTTACCGCCGTGAATCAGATACAGTTCATCTACCAGCAGCTGCTCATGGCGCTGGGCGACGGGCTGGTCATGTTCTGCAGCCAGTACTGGGGCAAGAAGGAGACCGCGCCCATCCGGCGCATAGCCTCGCTGGCGCTGCGCATAGCGCTGGGGCTGGCCGTGGCGCTGTTCGTCGCGGTGAGCATATGGCCGCGCGGGATGCTGAGCTTCTTCACGACCGACCAGCCGATAATCGAGCAGGGCGCGGGCTATCTGAAGATAGTGCGCTTCACGTACGTGTTCTTTGCGGTGACGCAGCTGATGCTGGCCTCGCTCAGGAGCGTGGAGACGGTCAAGATAGCGTTCTACATGTCGATAATGACCTTCTTCATCAACTGCGGCATAAACTACGCGCTCATATTCGGCAACCTGGGCGCGCCGGCGCTGGGCGCGCAGGGCGCGGCGATAGGCACGCTGTGCGCGCGCGTGGTGGAGTGCGCGGTGATACTGTGGTTCGTGTTCCGGCGCGACCGGAAGCTGTGCCTGCGGCCGGGCGACCTGGGCGGGAGCGGGCGCGGGCTGTGGAAGCCCTACATAAGGCAGACCGCGCCGCTGGCGCTGCTGTCGGGGCTGTGGGGGCTGAACACCGCGCTGCAGACCGCGATACTGGGCCATATGACCCCCGCGGCCATAGCGGCCAACAGCGCCGCCTCCACGCTGTACCTGCTGGTGAAGTCCACGGCGGTGGGCGCGTCCTCCACGGCCGCCGTGATAATCGGCAAGGCCATAGGCGCGGGCGATATCGACCTGGTCAAGAGCTACTCCAAACGCATGCAGCGCCTGTTCCTGATGATAGGCATATGCTCGGGCGTGCTGCTGTTCTTCCTGCGCATACCGGTGCTCAGCCTGTACGACCTCAGGCCCGAAACGCGCGAGATGGCCGACCACTTCCTGATGATACTCAGCGTGGTCTGCATGGGCATGTCCTACCAGATGCCCACCAACGGCGGCATAATCCGGGGCGGCGGCAGCTCCATGTTCGTGGTCAAGGAGGACCTGATAAGCATATGGGGCATAGTGGTGCCGCTGTCGCTGATAATGGCGTTCGTGGTCAAGGCCTCGCCCGAGGTCGTGGTCATCTGCCTGAACGCCGACCAGGTGTTCAAGTGCCTGCCGGCGTACCTCAAGGCCAATCACGGCAACTGGATAAAGAAGCTCGCCTGAGAGCGCGAGCCGCGCTATGAATACATGCCCGCCGACACTCATGTGAGAGTCGGCGGGCATCGTTTGCGCGGAGGGGTTCAGCGCAGGGGCAGGCGCATCTCAACGTCGCCGTGACAGATCTCGCCCGTGGGCATGAAGCCCAGCTTGTCGTATATGTGCCGGGCACGGAGGTTATGCGCGCCGCAGAGCAGGCCGATGTGCCGGTAGCGCCCCGACCCGCGCGCCGGGCTTATCATAAGCTCTATGGCGGCAGTGCCGTAGCCCTTGCCCTCATGCTCGGGCGGTAGCATTATGCGCCACAGATCGAGCCGCTCGTCGTCCATGTCCTCCTCCAGCAGCATGAAGCCTACCGGAGTCTCCCCCGCGTATATGGCGCAGGGGAAAACGTCGCCGTTGTCCCGGTACAGCCACGCCTGGGCCAGCGATACGGCGCTTTAAGCGACCATGCCCTCGCCCTCGGGCCGTTTCATGGCTATTATGGCGTCAAAGTTGTCCTCCGTGATGCGGCGCCGACTCACAATAGCGCATACCGCCCGCATGCGGACGGCCATGCGCCGCGCGGCAAAAAAATGCCCGCAGGCGCGAACCTGCGGGAAAGTGACTTACTTTATCGCTTCCTTGGCGACATCTACCAGCTGCTTGAAGGCAGCGGGGTCGGAGATGGCCAGATCGGACAGCACCTTGCGGTTGATCTCGACGCCGGCGACCTTCAGACCGTTGATGAAGCGGGAGTAGCTCATGTCATAGGCGCGCACACCCGCATTGATACGGGCTATCCACAGCTTGCGGAAGTCCCTCTTGCGCAGCTTGCGGCCGATGTACGCGTAACGCAGCGAACGGCGGACCTGCTCGGATGCCGCGCGGTACTGCTTGCTCTTGGCGCCAAAGTAACCCTTCGCCAGCTTCAGCGCCTTCCTGCGCTTCTTATGGGCATTGACAGCCCTCTTAACTCTAGCCATTATTTACGCCTCCATTTTTATCGCTCTGCGGCCGGGCTTGGGCCGCCTGGACGGAATGATGCAGCTTACTTGTAGGGTATGAGCTTCTTTACGACCTTGGCCATGGCGTCCGCGACATAAGCGGTCTGGCGCAGACTGCGGGTACGCTTGGTGGGCTTCTTGGTCAGTATATGGCTCTTATATGCCTGAGCGCGCTTGATCTTACCGTTCTTGGTGAGCGAAAGGCGCTTTGCGGCACCGCGATGTGTTTTCTGCTTGGGCACGGTTGGTTCCTCCTCTCAGATTTAGGCTCGCATACCGGGCGCGCGCATGCGCCCGCGGGAAAATATTGGGGGCGGGGGACTTGCACCCCTGCCCCAGCGCCTGTGCGGCCCGCGGGGCCGTCACTGCGCGGGATTCGCGTCGGGCTTGGCGCTGCGCGCGGCCTGCTTGGGCTGGGCCGAGGCGTCGCGCGGTGCGACTATCATGGTCATGTTGCGGCCCTCGGTAACGGGCTTGCGCTCGACCACGCCGAAGTCGGCTATGGCCTTGGCGAACTCGTTCATCACGTCCACGCCTATCTCAGAGTGCGTTATCTGGCGGCCGCGGAAGCGGATGGACACCTTTACCTTGTCGCCGTCCTTGAGGAACTTCTGCGCCATGCGGGTCTTGACCTCGATGTCGTGGACGTCTATGGTCGCCGACAGGCGCACTTCCTTGACAGTTATGACCTTCTGGTTCTTGCGGATCTCACGATCGCGCTTGGATTGCTCAAACCGGAATTTGCCATAGTCCATCAGCTTGCATACCGGTGGACGAGCGCCGGGCGCTATCTTGACCAAATCCAGCTGACGCTCCTCAGCGAGGGACAGAGCGGCGGAGGTGAGCATTACGCCCAGCTGTTCGCCATTCTGGTCGATTACGCGAACTTCCCGGTCGCGTATCTCCTCATTGATCAAAAGATCATTGTTATTGATAGCCTACACCTCCAGTAAACATAAAAAAATAGGCGGCCGCTGCCGCCCCTTCTCAACACACATACCTCCGCTTGGGCGAGAGGTCATCAGACCGGCCGGACACTTGCAGTCGGCGGGTGAGAAGCGGGCGCTTCTACTTAGCATAGGTAAGTATATCACTGCCCGCGCGCGCTGTCAACCGCATACAAGGTAAAATTACAATTAGAACGGCGGCGGGAGTCGGGGCGCGTTAGCCTTTGAGCAGCGCGATGCGCCTTTTGTAATCGGGCAGCACGCGCTCTATCTCGCGGTAGAAGTCCTGCCCGTGGTCCATATGGCGCATGTGCGCCAGCTCGTGCACCACCACGTACTCTATCGCGTCCGCGGGATAGTCCATCAGCCGCCAGGAAAAACAGATGCTGCCGCGCGAGGAGCAGCTGCCCAGCCGCGTGCGCGCGCCGGTTATCGTCACGCGCGCGGGCGCAAGGCCCATAATGCGCGCGTAGCGGCTGACCAGCGGCGGCAGCTCCTCCTGCGCGCGGCGTATCAGCTCGGCCTGCTGCGCTGCGTCCGGCTCGGGATGGGCGACGCGCCGCGCCTCGTCCCGGGCCAGGTGGCGCGCTATCCAGTCCTCGTGCGCGGCCACGAAGGCGCTTATGGCGTCTGCGGATGCGAAAAGGGGCGCGCGCACTATCACGCGGCCCTCGCGTATCTCCAGCCCCAGCGTCCTGCGCCGGGAGCGTATCAGCTCAAAGGTGTGCATATGGCCTCCCGTGGAGTGTTTTGCTCATTATATCCGCGCGCAGGATAAATGTCAATGCGCGCACATTTCATGATAGAGAAATTTTCGCACCATAGTCAGTTCAAAATGTTGGTCTATAATGGTCGGTACAAGGCAAGCTAGGAGGAACAGACGTTGAAGAAAAAGCGGAAGTGGCTCAAGTGGGTCATAATACTGGCGGCGCTGGCCGTGCTGGCGGCAGTGTTCGTGCTGCCGACGCTGCGCACGGCATCGGAGTCGCTGTACAAGAGCGAGACCGTCACGCGCGGCTCCATATCGACGTATTACAGCTTCTCGGGCAACGTGAAACTGGCCCGCTCCGAAACCCACAGCGCCCAGGGCGCCTGCGAGGTGCGCGAGGTGTACGTCAGTGAGGGCGACCGGGTGAAGAAGGACGACCGGCTCATGCGCCTTTCCGACGGCCGCACGCTCAAGGCGGGCATGGACGGCGAGGTAACGGACGTTGCCTTTGAAAAGGACGACAACGTCGCGGCCGGCCAGACGCTTGTCGAGATAGCCGACTTTGACAGCATGCGCATAGAGTTCGACGTGGACGAGTTCGATGTGGACGCGGTGAGCGTGGGCGCGGACGCGCGCGTGACGATAGACGCGCTGGACTGCGAATTTACCTCGCCCATCACCCGCGTGAGCAAGATAGCCAGCACCGTGGGCGACATAGCCTACTACTCCGCGCGCGTGGAGCCCGACGTGGATGCGCTGCCGGACGGCATACTGCCGGGCATGCGCGTGGACGTGAAGGTCACGGGTGCGTGCGCGGACGACGCGCTGATGATAAAGATGGACGCGCTCAGCTTTGACGAGTACAATAAGCCCTACGTGCTTGTGGACGGCGCAGAGGGCAAGGAGCGCAGGTACGTGGAGACCGGCATAAACGACGGCGTGTACGTGCAGATAACCGGGGGCCTGAGCGAGGGCGAGACGGCTTACTATACGGCCAAACTCACGGAGCTGGAGGAAATGATGAAGATGAGATCCAGCATGGCCTCCGGCTCAAAGTGAAGGGCGGAGTCGGCATGAGCAACGATTTTTTCCGCATGACGGACATAGTAAAGACCTATCACATGGGCGACGAGGAGCAGACGGTGCTCAAGCATGTTAACCTCACGATAGACGAGGGCGAGTTCCTGAGCGTGCTGGGCCCCTCGGGCAGCGGCAAGTCGACGCTGATGAACATAATCGGCTGCCTGGATACGCCCACCTCGGGCGAATACGTGCTGCGCGGGCGCGCGATACGCGACCTGGACGAGGACACGCTGGCCGCGATACGCAGCCGCGAGATAGGGTTCATATTCCAGTCGTTCCAGCTGCTGCCCCGGCTGGACGCGCTGCGCAACGTGGAGCTGCCGCTGATATACGCGGGCGTGCCCCAGCGCGAGCGCACCCGGCGCGCGCAGGAGATGCTGGAGCGCGTGGGGCTCTCCAACCGCATGCACCATTATGCCCGGCAGCTCTCGGGCGGCCAGCAGCAGCGCGTGGCGATAGCGCGCGCGCTGGCGGGCAACCCCACGCTGCTGCTGGCCGACGAGCCCACGGGCGCACTGGACCAGGAGACGGGCAAGCAGGTGATGGCGCTGTTTGGTGAGCTGAACCGCGAGGGCCATACGATAATAATGATAACGCACGACGCGCACATAGCCAGCTACGCCCACCGCACGGTGAACGTGCTGGACGGCGTGCTCTCGGAGGGAGGGCTGGGCTATGCGTAAGTTCTCCATGGGCATGTTTTCAGAGAGCGTGCGCATGTCGCTGGACAACATCCGCTCCAACAAGATGCGCTCGTTTCTGACCGTGCTGGGCATAATAATAGGCGTTATGGCGGTCATAGCGCTAATGACGATAGTTCATGCCGTGACCAACACCATAACGGAGCAGTTTACCGCCATGGGCACGGGCAAGCTGACCGTGCAGGCCACCGGCACCGTGCTCAAGCGCGGGCTGAACGACGACGACCTGGACGCGCTGCGCGCGATAGACAACGTGTCGCAGGTGGACCCCAAGGCGAGCTTTACTGCCACCGTGTCCAGCCGCTCCGCCTTTATCGAGGACATGTCGGTGTCCGGCAACAGCGAGGTCTATTTCCAGAAGCAGGACGAGGGCTTCATATCGCGCGGGCGCGCGCTCAACGTGCTGGACATGGAGAGCGTGAACCGCGTATGCGTGATGGACTCCAAGGCCGCGTCAAAGCTGTTCGACGGCGAGGACCCGCTGGGCGACTTTGTGAACATCGGCGGCATAGAGTACCGGGTGGTGGGCCTCATGGCCGACGACAGCGACTCGGACGTGATGATGCAGGCCTTCGGCGGGTATGAGGACGGCCGCATAATAGTGCCCTACACCGCCGCGAAGCTGCACGCGGGCCAGCGCAACGTGCTGGCGCTGGACGTGTACGTGGGCGATACCGACCTGATGGACGAGACGGTTGAGGACGTGGAGGCGGTGCTCAAGTCCGCCTTCAACTACCGCGACGACACGTACACCGTCATCAACATGGAGAGCCTGCTGGATACCATGGATACCATGATGGGCATGATGTCCACGGTGCTGGCGGGCATAGCCTCGATAGCGCTGCTGGTGGGCGGCATAGGCATAATGAACATGATGCTGGTGTCCGTGACCGAGCGCACCGCCGAGATAGGCCTGCGCAAGGCGCTGGGCGCGCGGCCGTTCCAGATACAGATGCAGTTCCTCATCGAGTCCTTCGTGCTGTCGATGATAGGCGGCCTTATCGGCATGATAGTGGGCGTCGTGGTGTCCTATGTGCTGGTAACGGCGATGGGCGCGTCATTCGTGCTCTCCACCGACGCCATTGCGCTGGGCGTGGGCTTCTCGGCGGGCGTGGGCATAGTGTTCGGCTGGGCGCCGGCCAAGAAGGCCAGCGCGCTCAACCCGATAGACGCGCTGAGAAACGTGTGACGCGGGCGCAGGGCGCCGCCGGGGGTATGACCTTCGGCAAACTGAATACGGATTGCGGCGGTGGGAGAATGCTTCCCCCGCCGCTTTTCGCGTTAAAGCCCACCGGTCTTTCAACGCGAAAGGCCGGTTGCCTGAAATGCTGCGGGATTGCCGGGCGGCGG
>JBJEUC010000358.1:0-2640 GCA_051883635.1 Candidatus Fimadaptatus sp. | reverse complement strand
GCCGCACCGTGCAGTAGTCGTCGTGCATGCGCATGATGGTCTCGTTTACCTCCTTCTCGGTGTAGGTCGCGCCCGGCTTGAACTGGGAGTATATCTCCTCGTAGACTATCTGGCGCTTCTTCACCTGCGCGGGCATCACCTTGCAGTAGCCGTTCGGCATGAAGCTCTTGAGCACCTTGCGCCGGTACATCTCCTCGCGCAGGCGCTCGGCGGTGTCGGCGCTCTCGCGGGGCAGTATCAGCTCGCGCAGCGTTAGCGAAAACACCTCGCTGCGCAGCGAGTACACCGTGTAGTACTGCTCCCGGCGGGAGTCCACAAGGCCCGCCGCCGTCAGCTTCTTCATGTGAAACGACACCGTGGCGGGCGTCAGCTGCAGGCGCTCGGCCAGCAGCTCCACGTACATATCGCGCTCGCACAGCGCGCGGAGTATCTTTATCCGCGTATCGTCGGCCAGCGCCTTGAGCACCGTAAGCGTTTCGCTCATGTTCTCTCCTCCTCCAGTACGGCCCACGCGCGCAGTATCAGCTCGCGCTGTACCTCGCAGCGGTCCGCGTTGTCGTAATCGCCCCGCGCGCGGAAGTCCTCGGCGCGGCGGGCCATCTCCTGCGCGCAGGCGGGCAGCTTGCCCGGAGCGCTGTGCCCCAGCGCGGCCAGCATGGTCTCGCACATGCTCTTCTTCATCTGCGCCAGCGAAAGGGCGCGCTCGTCGCCCGCGCTGCGGGCGGCCTCGGCCGCCGCGCCCTCTTCCCGCGCCCAGGCGGCCAGGGCGGCGTCGTACCTGTTCATATCCATATTGCTCTCTCCCCAATTTTCATTTCGATGTATATCGAATCAATTCTAACATCTATTTAGACGTTTGTCAACATGATTTGGGGCATCCGGCAAAACTTTTTTTGCACGCAGCCGCGCACTGCGCCCTCCCGCCGCCGTGCGGGGACATCCGGGACGGAAAACGTTCGGACACGAGCAGCTTAATGCGCGGCGCGACCCACCCCCTGCCCGGACGGCTATCCCGTAGGCGACCGCGCCCGGCTGCGGGAGGTATGCCCCGTGGTCGCTTGCCGAGTACGCGGGCTCATACATAATCACCTCCCGCGCCGGGCAAACTTTGCGCAGGAGGTGATGCGGAATGCTGATGGTGTTCGTGCGCGCGATGGTGATGTACATCGTGGTCATGCTGACCATGCGGCTCATGGGCAAGCGCATGATAGGGCAGCTGCAGCCGTTCGAGCTGGCCGTGGCGATGCTCATGGCCGACCTGGCCGCCGCGCCGCTGAGCGATCTGGGCATACCGCTCTTGTACGGCATGGTGCCCATGCTGGCGCTGCTGTTTCTGCATTCCACGATAACGCTCATGAGCTGCAAGATACCGGCGGTGCGGCGGCTGGTATCGGGCAAGGCGACCGTGCTGATAAAGGACGGAGTCATCGACTACCGGGAGCTGAAGCGGCAGTGCTACTCGATAAACGACCTGATGGAGGCGCTGCGCGTGGCCGGGCAGCTGGACATAGCCCAGGTGGGCACGGCCATACTGGAGACCAACGGCCAGCTCTCGGCCTTCCCCGACCCCAGGTACCGCCCGGTCAACACGCAGGAGCTTAATGTACAGCCCGACCCCGAGGGCGCGCCGGTGGTGCTGATACTGGACGGCAGCGCCGACGACGAGAACCTGCGCCTGCTGGGCCGCGACGCGGACTGGCTGCGCGCGCAGCTGGGCGCGCTGGGGCTGACATGCAGGCGCACGCTGCTGTGCACGCTGGACGCGGGCGGCGCGCTGTACGCGCAGGACTACGACGGCCGCCGCTACCGCCGGCAGCTGAGCGGCAGGGAGGCGGGCGGCGCATGAAGCTGACCATTGCGACCATATGCGCGATAATCGCGCTGACGGCGGCGCTGTGCGTCTACACCACCGCCACGCTCAACGACTCCACGGCCTGCCTGCAGGAGCTGACCGCGCAGCTGCAAACGAGCGCCGACACGGGCGACGCGGACGGCTGCCGCGAGGCCGCGCAGGCGCTGTGGGCGGAGTGGCAGGAGCGCTTTGCGAGGCTGGCCTCGCTGATACCCCACGAGGACCTGGACAAGGTATCGGTGGCGATAACCGGCATATGGCAGCGCGCGCGCCTGGGAGAGACGCGGGAGCTAAGCCCTGACATAGGCATACTGGGCGAGCACCTGGACCATCTGGTACACAAGGAGGAGTTCCGCTGGGAGAACCTGCTCTGAGAGGGCTCGGGCCAGCTTGCGGGCCTGAGCCCGTTGTGGCAGAAGAAAGCGGCAGAGCGCGGCGCGTTCTAATGCGGCTCGCTCTGCCGCTGAGGCATGGGGTGGGTGTGTTGCTCTGCATTCTCACGTTGCCTCGCGGCTTTTGCGGCAACGTCCTTGCGCAGCTGTTGCTTGAGGTAGCTACCGCGTGGCAGCCTCCGGCGGCCAAGGAGGGATAGGGGGATTGCGAGTTCCCCCTACTCCCTCCTTGGATTCTCTGCTCACCCCTTTGTACCGCCGCCGCTCCGCTGGGGGGTTGGAGGCGGCGAGACGCGGCGTTCTGGCGCGGCGCTCTGCCTTGTTGCAAAGGGTTGGTGTGCTGCTCTGCGTTCTGTCGTTGCTTTGTGGGTTTTGCGGCGCGTTCTTGCGCCGCTG
>JBJEUC010000357.1:0-2652 GCA_051883635.1 Candidatus Fimadaptatus sp. | reverse complement strand
CTCGCTGGTAAACCTCATACCGCGCTTTTACGACGTGACCGGCGGCGCGGTGCTGGTGGACGGCGTGGACGTGCGCGATTACGGCCAGCATGAGCTGCGCGACAAGATATCCATAGCGCTGCAGAAGAGCGAGCTGTTCAGCATGCCCATACGCGACAACATCGCCTGGGGCGCGCCGGATGCCGACGCCGACACCATACGCTCGGCTGCCGTGTCCGCGCAGGCCGACGGCTTCATCTCCGCCACGCCGGACGGATATGCCACGCCCGTGGCCGAGCGCGGCATGAGCCTCTCGGGCGGTCAGAAGCAGCGCATATCGATAGCCCGCGCGATTGTCAAGTCGGCCGAGATAATGATATTCGACGACTCCACCAGCGCGCTCGACCTCAGGACCGAAGCCGACCTCTACGCCGCGCTCAAGGAGAGCTGCCCCTCCAGCACCAAGGTGATAATCGCCCAGCGCATAGCCTCCGTGCGGCGCGCCGACCGCATAGTGGTGCTGGAAAACGGCACCGTGGCCGCCTGCGGCACGCACGACGAGCTGATGGCGGGCTGCAGGGCCTATCGCGACATTTACGATTCCCAGATGGGCGAGGACGGTGAGAGCAATGTCTGAGAAAAAGACGGTGGAACGCAACATACCCGGCATGAACCGCAACGCGCGGTTTGCCGAGGTGGAACATGCCGCCAACGCGGGGGCGACGCTCAGGCGCATATGGACCTACTTTGCCCACGAAAAGGCAATGCTGCTGGGCCTGCTGGCCGTGGTAGTTTTCGGCACGCTGTGCGGCATATATGCGCCCAGCCTGCAGAGCAGCGCCATAGACATCATCGCGGGCAGCGCCGAGGGGCAGCTCATGTCCACGCTCATACTGATGCTGGCGATATACCTCATGTACGCGGGCAGTCAGCTGCTCCAGGGCCTCATAAGCGCCCATCTGAGCCAGCGCATAGTCAAGGCCCTGCGCGACGAGCTGTTCGGCCGCATAATCGACCTGCCCGTGGCCTACCTTGACAACCATTCGCACGGCGACGTGATGAGCCGCATGACCAACGACGTGGAGAACATATCCACCACCGTATCGCAGTCGCTCCCTTCGCTGTGCTCGGGCGTGCTTACGATAGCCGGAACGGTGTCCATAATGCTCATGTACTGCTGGCAGCTGGCGCTGCTGAGCTTTGCGACCGTGCTGCTCACCGTGCTGGCCACCAGGATACTCTCCAAAAAGGTGCGCAAGTTCTCCCGCCACCGCCAGCAGCTGCTGGGCGAGCTCAACGGTACCGTTGAGGAGATGGTCTCGGGCTACCGCACCGTGGTCGCCTACAACCATCAGGAGCTCACCACCGAGTCGTTCTGCCGCACCTCGGATCAGCTCACCAGGGCCGGCATACGCACCGACGTTTTCAGCGGCGTAATGGGGCCCATAATGAACTGCATAGGCAACATAGGCTTTGTGATAATCGCGGCGTTCGGCGGGCTGTTCGCGATAAACGGCCTGATATCCGTGGGCGTGATATCGGCGTTCATAGTCTACGCCAAGCAGTTTTCCAAGCCCATAAACGAGATAGCCCAGGTGTACGGCCAGCTGCAGACGGCCATCGCCGGAGCCGAGCGCGTGTTCAACGTGCTGGACGAGGCGGGCGAGGACATGGCGGGCGCGGCGCTGGACGACCATTCCCACGCGAGCGTCACCTTCCGGGACGTCCAGTTCTCCTATGTGCCCGGCCACCCCGTGCTGCGCGACTTTTCGCTCACCGTGCCCTCCGGCAAGACCGTAGCGCTGGTGGGCTCTACCGGCAGCGGCAAGACCACCGTGGTCAACCTGCTGATGCGCTTCTACGACGTGGACAGCGGCGACATAATGATAAACGGCCAGAGCGTGAAGGACGTATCGCGCGGCGAGCTGCGGCACGACGTGGCCATAGTGCTGCAGGACACCTCGCTCTTCTCCGACACGGTACGCAACAACCTCCTGTACTCCAACGCCTCCGCCACGCCCGGGGAGCTGGACAGAGCCGTGCGCATGAGCCGCTGCGAGGACATGCTCCGCCAGCTGCCCCAGGGCTACGACACCCAGCTCACCGCCGCCGGCGCCAACATCAGCCAGGGCCAGCGGCAGCTGCTGGCCATCGCCCGCGCCTTTGTCGCCGACCCGCGGATACTGATACTGGACGAGGCCACCTCCAACGTGGACACCCGCACCGAAAAGGCCATACAGGACGCCATGCGCCAGGTGATGCAGGGCCGCACCAGCATAGTCATCGCCCACCGCCTCTCCACCATACGCGACGCCGACATGATAGTGGTAATGGACCAGGGCCGCATAGTGGAGAGCGGCAACCACGACGAGCTGCTGCGCCGCAAGGGCAAGTATTACGACCTGTACATGACCCAGTACGCGGGCTTTGCCACCTGACCGCCGCAGGCAGGGCATTGTTCAATCGAGAGCGGCGGCGCGTATGCCGCATACAAACTCATATGGGAGCAGGCGCAAGCGCCTGCTCCCATGTGTCTGCTTCCCCGCTCAGGTCGGCGAACGGACATCCCGCTGCACGGCGGGCTGTCTGCCCCGCACGCCAATGAATCGGGGCGGGCGCATGAGTCACACCTTGCACATGGAATGCCCGCCAGCCCCGCGCAGTTCCATCGAA
>JBJEUC010000356.1:0-2652 GCA_051883635.1 Candidatus Fimadaptatus sp. | reverse complement strand
GGCGTGGCGCATGCGCGGCGCGCCCTCCAGGTCGGCCTCGCGGCGTATCTGCTCCAGGTCGTCGCGGGTGGGGCCGCCGCCGCCGTCGCCGTAGCCGAAGGGCAGCAGGAACTTGCCGGTGCCGTCGTGCTCCACGCGGCTGTTCCACTTGTTCACTATGGTCTCCACGTTCACCCTGGATTCGTACTCCATGTGCAGGTAGCACTTTACGCGCGAACCGTCCATGCCCTGCCAGGTGAAGGCGTGGTGCGGGAAGCGGTCCGAGGCGTTGTAGGTCCAGAATATCTTCTGCGTGGTGAGGTAGTCCACGTCGCAGCCCTTAAGTATCTGCGGCAGCGCTGCGCTGTATCCGAACGTATCCGGCAGCCAGCACAGGCGGCTGTCCACGCCGAACTGCTCCCGGAAGTAGCGCTTGCCGTACAGGAACTGCCTGACCAGCGCCTCGCCGCAGGGCATGTTGGTATCCGGCTCGACCCACATCGCGCCGTCGGCTATCCAGCGGCCCTCCTTCACCTTGCGGCGTATGCCCTCGAACACCTCCGGATAGTGCTCGCGGCACATCTCATACAGCACCGGCTGGCTCTGGAAGAAGCGCGCCTCGGGGTATTCGTCCAGCAGGCGCAGCTGCGCGGCGAAGGTGCGCGCGGTCTTGCGCCGCGTGACGCCCAGGTTCCACAGCCAGCACACGTCCAGATGCGCGTTGCCCACCGCGTACATCGTGGGCGCGGAGGAGCCGTTACGGGCCTCCATCAGCGGGCGCAGCAGCTTACGCGCCTGCTCATAGGCCGCGCGGCGCGCCGCGAAGGGCTGCTCCATGTCCAGCTCCACCATCATCCGCTCGAGCCCATGCTCTATCAGCTCCACGCGCAGGCTGTTCTTATCGGCGCACTCCATCAGCTCATGCAGCGCGCGCACGTCCAGCCACAGCTGGTACGCCTGCTCGTTCCATATGCCGAAGGTGTTGCGCCCCACCACGGCGGGCTTCATGCGCATTATGTCCGCCTCTTCCTCGGGGAACACCGGGCCGGTGGCGCAGCCGCCCAGCGGCTCGGGCGGCATGGGATGGCCCGCGTACACCTCGGCGGCCAGCTCATAGCGCACGCCCGGCTGTGCGTCGCGGGCGATGGTCTGGTCTACCACGTAGTGATGCGGCACGCTGACCCATTCGGCCCGGCGCGTGCCGAACGCATGGCCGTCGACGAACAGCGTCGCCTCGCCGCCCATGTCCAGGCTCAGTACGATGCGCTCGCCCCGCGCCGCCTCGGGCAGCTCTATCGAGCCGAACATCCAGGAATACTGCCAGGGCCCGCCCCACTCGCGGCCCTCCGGCATGGGGCTGCGCGCCCGCGCGGCCGCCTCCTCAAGCGACAGCTCCTCCTCCGTCACAAAGCCGCTGAGCGCTATATCCCCCAGCGGATGATACATATCGCGCATGAGCGCGTTTTCTATATGCCTGAGTCTGTCCCGCCATTCCGGCTTCATAGTTTACCTCCCCTGCGGCGCAAGGCCGCTCCGAGTATGGCGCGCCGCGCCGCGCGGCCGCCCTCTTCATATTATCATAAGCGCGCCGCAAAGTACAGAAAAATCAAAAGTCGGCCCCTGCGCAAAAATCGTACCGCGCGCAATGCGGCGCTCCCCTGTCCCCAGCCGGGCAGCGGCGGCCTGCGCGCCATGTGCGCTTGACGATATGCGCCGGATGCGCTATACTTTCAGCAAGACCCTGCCCACGCAGGGCAGGCAGCGGAGGTAGGATATGACGCCGGTGATACTTGCATTCAACATACGACCCGAGAAGCTGGGCAGGCTGCGCCTGCTGTGCGCGCGGATAAAGGCGCGCCTGCGGCCGGTGAGCCCGACAGAATACGCCCTCACGCTGGGCGAGCTGGTCGCAGCGCCCGCGGCGACGGGAGAGTCTGCGGCGGACGAAAATGCGTTTTCTGACGAGATGCTGCTGATGGCGGGGCTGAGCGGCGCGCAGCTGAACCTGTTTTTGCAGGACTTCAAGCGCTTTGGCATAGCGCCTATACCGCTCAAGGCCATGCTCACGGCCACCAATTCGGCCTGGACGCCCGTGCAGCTGCACGCGGAGCTCTGCGCCGAGCGCGAGGCCTTTGCGCGCGGCATGAGCGCGCATGAAGGGGCAAAGGAGGGATAGCGGGATTCCGCTATCACACTATGCCATTCTGGGGTTATCGGGTGCGTAGTTGCACCGCTGGTCTGTCGTGGGGCAGGGGGGCTGTTCATGGTGCTCTGCGTTCTTTTGTTGCCCTGCGGATTTCGTAGCGGCGTTCTTGCGCCGCTTTTGGCTGCGGCAGCAGCCGCGTGGCAGCCTCCGGCGGCCAAGGAGGATTAGGGGGATTGCGATTTCCCCCTAAATCCTCCTTGGATTCTCCTGTCACCCCTTAAAACGCCGCCGCTCCGCTATGGGGCGGTGGCGGCGAGGGCTGGCCGCTGCGCGGCAGGCGCGGGGTCGATATCGGCTTTGCGGCGTATCAGCGCCGTTGTTGGGGAGGCGGCTTGGGCTGGCCGCTGCGCGGCGGGCGCGGGGTGGGTAGCGGCGTTGCGGCTGTGTGGCTGTGCGGCTGTGCGGCTGTGCGGCGTTCCTGCCCCGGGAGAGCGCGAGAGGGCCCGCAGGCCCTCTCGCGCTTTAAT
>JBJEUC010000355.1:0-2663 GCA_051883635.1 Candidatus Fimadaptatus sp. | reverse complement strand
ACCGAAAGTCAAAACTGAAGCTGCGCGAGAAAATGCATGTTGACCGAAAGTCAAAAATGCGTTGGCCGCCGCAAACGATACAAGCCCGCCGGAGCAGATCATGCTTCGGCGGGCCTGTGCTGTCCAATCCTATGTATCAGACGAGCTCATCGTATATCGCGCGCTTGATCTGAGCGCGCATGGCGTGCGAGTCGCGGTCTATGCGGGATATGTAGTAGAGCACTATCATCCGGCTTTCGGGATCGGCCATGAAGTAGGTCCCGGCCCAGCCGTCCCAGCCGTACTCGCCCACTCGCCCCGTGCCGCAGAGCTGCGGGTCGATATTCCGGGCGTCATCCAGCAGCCGCATCAGGTTGCCGTACGTGAATCCGCGCAGCGCCTCCCAGTTGTAGAAGGGCTTCTGCTGCGCCGTCAGCCGGTCGCTGTGCATGAACGCCACGGTCTCGGGCTTCAGTATGCGCTTGCCGTCCAGCTCGCCGCCGTTCAGGAGCATGCGCGCAAAGCGGCTGTAATCGCTCAGCGTGGAGGCCAGACCCGCGCCGCCGGACTGGAAGGCGGGCGGCTGGGTGAAGTCCAGTATGACCAGATGGCTGCCCAGATAGGGGCGCAGCCTGGGTTCGTCGGCGTGCCACTGGTACATGGTCGCAAAGCGGTCGCGCTTCTCCGCGGGCACGTAGAAGTCGGTGTCCGCCATGCCCAGCGCCTCAAACAGCTCCTTGCGCAGGAAGTCGCCAAAGGCCATGCCGGAGGCCACCTCTATCACTGCGCCGAGCACGTCGGCCGACGTGCCGTACTGCCAGCGCGTGCCGGGCTGGAACACCAGCGGCTGCTGACCGATAAGGTTGCACAGCTCTACCGTAGAATAGCCGTTGCCCGCCTTGGCGCGCGCGATGGCCTGCTCAAACAGCGCGTCCATGCGCCGCCCGGGCTCGGTGGCCGCGTCGGGATAGGTCAGGCCGCTGGTCATGTTGAGCAGGTCGTTTACAGTTACGTCGCGCTCCGCGGGCACGAGCTGGCCGTCCTGCCAGACCTGCTGGTTGCGGAAGCCCTCCAGATACCGGCTGACCGGGTCGCCCAGCGATATCACGCCGCGCTCCAGCAGTATCATGGCTGCCGCCGAGGTTATCGGCTTGCTCATCGAGTACATGCGGAATATCGGTTCGTCCGGCATGGGCGCGCCGGTGCCTATGTCCAGCACGCCATACGCCCGGCGCAGCACTTCCCTGTCGTCCTTTACTATGCAGATCGCCGAACCGGCCAGGTCGCCGGATGCTATCTCCTCGCCTATTATGCTGTCAAGGCGCTCTATCAAAGACATACGCTTCGCCTCCAAATCGATTCAGACCACCGCAGTGCGGACTCCGGCGGCAAGAGCGAGCTCGCGGCCGTCCACAATGGCTTCGGTATCCCGGTCGGCCGTGATGTACGCTTCGGCGAGCTTGCCATCCCGCCATGCGAGGTCCACTGTCATGCCGCCGCGCGCGCGCAGGCCATGAACATTGCCGTCCTTCCATGCGGAGGGCAGCGCGGGCAGCAGGCGTATCTCGCCGTTCTGGCTCTGCAGCAGCATCTCCGCGATGCCGGCGATGGAGCCGAAGTTGCCGTCTATCTGGAACGGCGGGTGGTTGTCCAGCAGGCTGTTCAGCGTGGACTTGGCCAGCAGCGCCTGCACGTTCTCACCGGCCTTGTCGCCGTCCAGGAGGCGCGCCCACATGCAGATTATCCACGCGCGGCTCCAGCCGGTATGGCCGCCGCCATTGCTCAGACGGCGCTCGAGCGTGCGGCGGGCCGCCGCCATCAGCTCGGGGGTGTCGGAGTTTATCTCGCTGCCCGGGAACAGCCCGAACAGATGGGATATGTGCCGATGGCCTATCTCGAACTCCTCGTACTCCTCGGGCCACTCGAGTATGGTGCCCATGGAGCCTATCGTGGTGGGGCGCAGGCGCTCAAGCACATCCTGATAGCGCTTTCCGCTGCGGCCGGAGAGCTGTTCGCACTTGACGGCGGCGGTGAAGAGCTCGCGCAGTATCTGGCTGTCCATGGTGCAGCCCACGCACAGCCGCCCCTTTTCGCCCGAGGGCAGTATGTAGGTGTTTTCGGGCGATACGGTGGGGTTCTCAACAAGGTAGCCGTCCTTGTCGGGCTCCAGCGTGTCGCAGAAGAAGTCCGCCGCGCCGCATATCAGGTCGGCGTCCCTGAGCAGCCGCTCCTCGTCGCCGCTGAACAGATAGCGCTCCCATATGTCCAGGCACAGCCACGCCGCGCCGTTCTGCCAGAAGGCGGCGCTGGGCACTATGTCCTGCGGGGCGCAGTCGCCCCATATGTCGGTGTTGTGATGCGCCATCCAGCCGCCCGCGCCGTACATGTCGCGCGCCACGCGCTCGCCGTGCGGCTTCATGCGGCGCAGGTGATCGAACAGCGGCTCGTGCATCTCGCTCAGGTTGCAGCTCTCGCTGGGCCAGTAGTTCATCTCCGTGTTTATGTTTATGGTATATTTGCTGTCCCAGGCCGGTATCAGATCCTGGTTCCATATGCCCTGAAGGTTGGCGGGCAGGCTGCCGGGACGGCTGCTGGAGGCCAGCAGGTAGCGCCCGAACTCAAAGTAGGTGTTGATGAGCCCGGCGTCAAAGCCGCCCTCGCGCACGCGGCTCAGCCGCTCGTCG
>JBJEUC010000354.1:0-2681 GCA_051883635.1 Candidatus Fimadaptatus sp. | reverse complement strand
CGTCATGCGCGGGTCCAGCGAGGCGTACGGGTCCTGGAATATCATCTGCATCTTGCGGCGATATGGCGCCATCTGGCGGTAGTCCAGGCCCGCGATGTCATTGCCCTCATAGTATATAGCGCCGCCCGTGGGGTCGTACAGGCGCACGAGCGTGCGGCCCACGGTGGTCTTGCCGCAGCCCGATTCGCCCACCAGGCCGAACGTGCGCCCGCGCTCTATCGAAAACGACACCCCGTCCACGGCCTTGAGCATAGTTTTTGTGCGGCTGAACAGCTTTTTGTTTACCTCAAAGTACATCTTCAGGTCTTCGACCCTGATAAGAGGCGCTCTGTTTTCCATGCTTACACATCCTCCCGGGTAACGCTGGGGGCGTTTTTGTGCATGAGATGGCATGCGACGCGATGGGTATCGCTCAGCACGGTCTCAGGCGCCATGTATTCGCGGCACACCTGCATGGCGTAACGGCAGCGCGGCGCAAACGGGCAGCCCTTGGGCGGGCGGAGCATATCGGGCGGCGTGCCGGGTATGGGCACGAGCCTGGTATGCCCGTCGCGGGCCTGCGCCTTGGGTATGGAGCGCAGAAGGCCCCAGGTATAGGGATGGCGCGGCTCGTAGAATATCTCGCGCACGGTGCCGGTCTCGGCCACGCAGCCGCCGTACATGACGACTATCCGGCTGCACATGCTGGCTATCACGCCCAGGTCGTGGGTTATCATGATTATCGAGGTGTTGAGCTTGTTCTTCAGCTCCTGCATCAGCTCCAGTATCTGCGCCTGTATGGTCACGTCCAGCGCGGTCGTGGGCTCGTCGGCTATGATGAGCTTGGGGTCGCAGGCCAGCGCTATGGCTATCATCACGCGTTGGCGCATGCCGCCCGAGAACTCGTGCGGGTACTGCTTGAGCCGGCTCTCCGGGCTGGGTATGTTGACCAGCCGGAGCATCTCCAGCGCGCGCTCGCGCGCCTGGGCCCTGGTGGCGCCGGTATGAATGCGTATCGGCTCCATGAGCTGGGAGCCTATGGTGTACAGGGGGTTGAGCGAGGTCATGGGGTCCTGGAACACCATGCCTATCTCGCTGCCGTGCATCTTGCGCTTGGCCTTTTCGTCCATGTTCATCAGCTCCCGGCCGTCGAACATTATCGACTGCGCCGAGACGTGCGCGTTGACCGGCAAAAGGCCCATTACCGACAGCATCGACACGCTCTTGCCGCTGCCGGACTCGCCCACTATGCCCACCGACTCGCCATAATCGACCGTAAGGTTAAGCCCGCGCACGGCCTTGACCGTACCGGCCTGTATCGAAAACGAGGTGCGCAGGTCCTTTATCTCCAATAACGGCATTGCCACCGCTCCTTATGCTTTACTTTTTCAGCCTCGGGTCGAGCGCGTCGCGCAGGCCGTCGCCGATGAAGTTGAGAGAGAACATGGTAAGGCATATCGCCATTACCGGGAAAAACATCTGATAGGGCTGAGTGAGTATATAGGGTATGGCGTCGTTGGCCAGCGTGCCCCAGGAAGCCTGCGGCACGGCTATGCCTATGCCCAGGAAGCTGAGGAAGGCCTCGGAGAATATCGCGTTGGGTATGAGGAACGCGGTGGTGACGATTATCGGGCCCATAGAGTTGGGGATGAGGTGGCCTATCAGTATGCGCCAGCTGCCCTCGCCGCACAGGCGCGCCGCCAGCACGTATTCGGCCGACTTGTGGGTGAGCACCTCCGAGCGCACCACGCGCGCCGTGCCTATCCACGAGGTGATGCACAGCGCTATGACCACGCTCTTTACGTTTGAGCCCATGACCATCATGATCAGCACTATGTACAGAAGCGACGGCAGACCTATCAGTATATCCACTATGCGCATCATGACCATGTCCAGCCGCCCGCCTATATAGCCCGCGATGCCGCCGTAGAGCACGCCTATCAGCAGGTTTATGACCGCCGCCACCACGCCTATCGTGAGCGATATGCGCGCGCCGTACAGTATGCGCACCAGTATGTCGCGGCCGAACTTGTCGGTGCCGAAGGGGTGCGCCCAACAGGGGCCCATGTTGCCGCTGAGTATGTCCTGGCCGTCATAGGTATAGGGCGATATCATGGGACCGAATATGGCCGCCAGCGCCATGAATATGATGAATATGAGCCCGCCCACGGCCAGCGGGTCGCGGCGGAAGCGGTACCACACGTCCTGCCAGTAGCTGGTAGAGGGGCGCGCGATGTTCTCCGCCTGGCGGTCAGCGTCGCTTATGGGCTCGAACATATCGGGCGCAAGCGCCTCGTACTCCTCGGGCGCGAGCACGGATTCGGGCTCACACGCGATGGGTGCATTCTTCTTTACGCTCAACTTGCCTTCCTCCTTACTCGGTTATCTTGACGCGCGGGTCGATTATCGCGTAGGCGATATCTACGATAATATTGCAGATGATGACGAACACGCCGAAGAATATCGTTATGCCCATTATGAGCGTATAGTCGCGGTCGCCTATGCTGGTCACGAAGTCGCGGCCTATGCCCGGTATCGCATAGAGGCGCTCCACGACGAAGGAGCCGGTGAGCAGGCCCGCTATCAGCGGCCCCAGATACGTGACCACCGGCATGATGGCGTTCTTGAGCGCATGGCGCAGCACCACCCACAGCTCCGGCACGCCCTTGGCGCGCGCGGTGCGAATGTAGTCCTGCTCCATC
>JBJEUC010000353.1:0-2688 GCA_051883635.1 Candidatus Fimadaptatus sp. | reverse complement strand
TCGCCGTCCACCGAGCCGAAGTTGCCCTGGCCCTCTACCAGCATGTAGCGGGTGGAGAAGTCCTGCGCCAGGCGCACCATCGCGTCGTACACGGCGCTGTCGCCGTGGGGGTGGTATTTACCCAGCACTTCGCCCACTATGCGCGCGCTCTTGCGGAAGGGCTTGTCGGGGGTCATGCTCAGCTCGTTCATGGCGTAGAGTATGCGCCGGTGAACGGGCTTGAGGCCGTCGCGCACGTCGGGCAGCGCGCGGGTGACTATTACCGCCATCGCGTAGGCTATGAAGGACTGCTTCAGCTCGTCCTCCAGATCGCGCGGCATCAGGTGGCCGCGGTTGTTGTCGTCTATCGGGGTGCCGTCCGAGCGCGGCTCGTCGTCCCGCTCCAGCCAGGTCATGTGCGTGTCGTAGGCCTGTTCACCGTTGGCGGGCAGGCTTTCGCCCTCGCGCGGGCCGCCTGCGGGGGAGTCGCCGCCTGCGGGCGCGCCGGAGGAGCCTTCGCCCGGGCCCTGTGCGGATCCGTCCGGCGTGGGTCCTACCTTGTTTTCGTTATCGTTATCCAAACGAGTCACCTCAATGCTTTAATGTGGTGGATGCGCCGGGCGCGTTATACGTCCAGATTGAGTACCAGCTTTGCGTTTTCCTCTATGAAGCCGCGGCGCGGCTCGACGCGGTCGCCCATCAGCAGGTCGAACATCTGGTCGGCCGATATCGCGTCGGCCAGCTTTACCTGGTACATGGAGCGCGTGGCGGGATCCATGGTGGTCTCCCACAGCTGCTGGCTGCTCATCTCGCCCAGACCCTTGTAGCGCTGTATGTCGGGCTTGGGGTCGCGGCCTATGCGGTCGAGCAGCTCGCTCAGCTGCGCGTCGTCGTAGACGTAGTATTCCCGCTTCTGCTTGGTCACCTTGTACAGTGGGGGCATGGCTATGTAGACGTGGCCCTGCTCTATCAGCGGCCGCATGTAGCGGTAGAAGAAGGTCAGCAGCAGTATGCGTATATGCGAACCGTCCACGTCGGCATCGGTCATGCAGATTATGCGGTGATAGCGCAGCTTGCTGGTGTCAAAGTCCTTGCCGAAGCCGCCGCCGAAGGCCGTTATCATCGCCTTTATCTCCTGATTGCTCAGCGCGCGGGCGTCTGTCACCTTTTCCACGTTCAGTATCTTGCCGCGCAGCGGGAGTATGGCCTGGAAGTGGCGGTCGCGGCCGGTCTTGGCCGAGCCGCCGGCCGAGTCGCCCTCCACCAGGAATATCTCGCAGCGGGAGGGGTCGCGCTCGGAGCAGTCGGCCAGCTTGCCGGGCAGCGACGCGGTCTCCAGCGCGCTCTTGCGGCGGGTCAGCTCGCGCGCCTTGCGGGCGGCCTCGCGCGCGCGGGAGGCCTGCACGCACTTTTCCAGCACTTCCCTGGCCTCGTCGGGATGCTCCTCCAGGTATATCTCCAGCCGGTCGGCCACCAGCGAATCGACTATGCCGCGCACCTCGCTGTTGCCCAGCTTGGTCTTGGTCTGACCCTCGAACTGGGGGTTGGTGAGCTTGACCGAGACTATCGCCGTGAGACCCTCGCGGATGTCGTCGCCGGTGAGCTTGTCCTTGTCGTCCTTGAGTATGCCGCGCTTTTTGCCGTAATCGGTAATCACGCGCGTGAGCGCCGAGCGGAATCCGGCCAGATGCGTGCCGCCCTCGGGCGTGTGTATGTTGTTGGCGAAGGTGTAAACGTTCTCGTTGTAGGAATCGTTCCACTGCAGCGCCACCTCGACCTGGGTGCCCTCCTGCTCGCCCTCTATGTATATGGGCTGGGGGAACATTACCTGCTTGTTCTTGTTCAGATACTCTACAAAGGAGCGTATGCCGCCCTCGTAGTGATACTCCTGCTCGCGGCCGTCCCGCAGGTCGCGCAGAAGTATGCGTATGCCCTTGTTGAGGAAGGCCATCTCGCGCAGGCGCTGCTTGAGGGTCTCAAAGTCGAATATCAGCGTTTCGAATATCTCGTGGTCGGGCCGGAACCATATGGTGGTGCCGGTGCGCTCCGTTTCGCCTATCACGGTCAGGTCGCCGGTGGGCTTGCCGCGCACGTATTCCTGCTGGAATATCTTGCCCTTCTGATATACGGTCACGCGCAGGTTCTCGGAGAGCGCGTTCACGACCGACGCGCCTACGCCGTGCAGGCCGCCCGACACCTTGTATCCTCCGCCGCCGAACTTGCCGCCGGCGTGCAGCACCGTCAGGCACACCTCCACCGCCGGCCGCCCCATCTTGGGGTGGATATCGGTGGGGAAGCCGCGGCCGTCGTCCTCGACCTTTATGCCCATCTCGTTGTCTATGGTCACGGTGATGTTGCGGCAATAACCGGCCAGCGCCTCGTCTATGGCGTTGTCCACTATCTCGTACACCAGGTGATGCAGTCCGCGCTCGTCGGTAGAGCCTATGTACATGCCCGGACGCTTGCGCACGGCCTCCAGACCTTCCAGTACCTGTATCTGTTCCGAACCGTAGTTGTTGGGTTGTACGTTCGTATCTGTCATGTAATGCCTCCAATGCCGGATCAGCGCGCCCTATGGGCGCGGATCTGCCTGTACGTACAGCTCGGCCCCACGCCGGCGCGCCTCGAAGCGCTGCATGAGCGTGCGCGCCGCTATCGGCGAAAGGTACGCGCTTTCGCCCCCGCGCCCGGAGCATACCACGAGCGACT
>JBJEUC010000352.1:629-11113 GCA_051883635.1 Candidatus Fimadaptatus sp. | reverse complement strand
GCAGGGCCTCATCAGCTACATCCGCACCGACTCCACGCGCGTATCCGACGAGGCCGTGGCCGCCGTGCGCGACATGATAGGCCAGCGCTACGGCGCGGAGTACCTGCCCGACGTGCCCAACACCTACAAGTCCCGCAAGACCGCACAGGACGCGCACGAGGCCATACGCCCCACCGACGTGAGCCGCGTGCCCGAATCGATAAAGGACTCGCTCACGCGCGACCAGTTCAAGCTCTACAAGCTGGTCTATTCGCGCTTCGTCTCCAGCCAGATGACCCCGGCCGTGTACGACACGCTGTCGGTTGACATAGCGGGCGGCCCGGTGGTGATGCGCTTTACCGGTACGCGCAAGAAGTTCGCCGGCTTTACCGTGGTCTACGAGGAGTCGGTGGACGACGAGGTGGAGGAGAAGGACGTGCGCCTGCCCGACATAACCGAGGGCATGGAGCTGGAGCTCACGGACGCGCAGGGCGACCAGCGCTTCACGCAGCCGCCGCCCCGCTACACCGAGGCGTCGCTGGTGCGCGAGCTGGAGGAGAAGGGCATAGGCCGCCCCAGCACCTACGCCCCGACCATAACCACGATAATCGCGCGCGGCTACATAGCCCGCGAAAACCGCCGCCTGATGCCCACCGAGCTGGGCACGATAGTCACCGACCTGATGAAGCAGTACTTTTCCAACATAGTCGACCTCACCTTCACCGCCAACATGGAGGAGGAGCTGGACGAGGTCGAGGAGGGCAAGCGCGACTGGCACGCCGTGATAGGCGAGTTCTACGGGCCCTTCAGCGAGACGCTCGAAAACGCCGAAAAGAACATGGAAAAGGTGCAGATAGTCGACCAGGTCTCCGACGTGGTGTGCGACAAGTGCGGCGCGATGATGGTGTACAAGATGGGGCGCTACGGCAAGTTCCTCGCCTGCCCCAACTTCCCCGAGTGCCGCAATACCAAGGCGCTGCTCAAGGAGATAGACGCGCCCTGCCCCAAGTGCGGCGGCAAGCTCCTGGAGCGCATGAGCCACAAGGGCCGCAAGTTCTACGGCTGCGAGCACTATCCGGACTGCGACTTCGTTTCGTGGGACATGCCGGTGCGCGAAAAATGCCCGCTGTGCGGCTCCATGATGGTGATGAAGCGCGGGCGCAAGGGCGCTGCGGCGCACGTCTGCACCAACGAGACCTGCCGTCATCGCGTGGAGATAGCCTCCGGCGAGGGCGAGGAGGAATGACGCTCCCGGTATGCTTCAAAACTTTGACAAAATAAATTTCCGTGGTGTACGCTGAATGACAGATTTTATGACTACATCAACTGTTACAATAGTAGGAGCGGGGCTTGCGGGCAGCGAGGCCGCGTGGCAGCTGCTCAGGCGCGGCATACCCGTGCATCTGATAGAGATGAAGCCCGCAAGGTTTTCTCCCGCGCACAAGTCGGAGGGCTTTGCCGAGCTCGTCTGCTCCAATTCGCTGCGCTCGGACAGGCTCACCAACGCCGTGGGCGTGCTCAAGGCCGAGATGCGCGCGCTGGACTCGCTGGTGATGCGCGCCGCCGACCAGGCGCAGGTGCCTGCGGGCGGAGCGCTGGCCGTGGACAGGGAGCTGTTCTCGGGCTATATCACGCGCGCGCTGAGCGAGCACCCGCTGTGCAGCGTGGAGCGCGCGGAGGTGACTGAGATACCGGAGGGGCCGTGCATAATCGCCACCGGCCCGCTCACCAGCGACGCGCTGAGCGAGAGCATAGCCGCGCTGCCGGGCGTGAGCCGGCTCAACTTCTACGACGCCGCCGCGCCGGTGGTGTATGCCGATTCGCTGGACATGGACAAGGTGTTCCGCCAGTCGCGCTACGACCGGGGCGACGATTACCTCAACTGCCCCATGACGCGCGAGGAGTACGAGGCGTTCTACGAGGCGCTCACCCACGCGGAGCTGGCCCCGCTGCACGGCTTTGACGAGCGCCCGCTGGACAAGACCGCCAACGTGTTCGAGGGCTGTCTGGCAGTGGAGATACTGGCCTCGCGCGGCCACGATACGCTGTGCTACGGGCCGCTCAAGCCCGTGGGCCTCAGGGACCCGCGCACCGGGCGCGAGCCCTTTGCCGTGGTGCAGCTCAGGCAGGATGACGCCGCGGGCACGCTCTACAACCTGGTGGGCTTCCAGACCCGCCTGAAGTTCGGCGAGCAGAAGCGCGTGTTCGGCATGATACCCGGGCTCGAGCATGCGGAGTTCGCGCGCTACGGCGTGATGCACCGCAATACGTACCTGCACTCGCCGGGCTTTCTGAATGAGCGGTATCAGTGCATAGGGCGGGAGGAGCTGTACTTCGCCGGTCAGATGACGGGCGTGGAGGGCTATGTCGAATCGGCGGGCTCGGGCCTGATGGCCGGGCTGGCGCTGGCGCGGCAGCTCAGGGGCCAGGCGCCCATTGACTTCACCGACGAGACGGCGATAGGCGCGATGGGCCGCTATATTGCCGCGCCCAACCGTGACTTCCAGCCCATGAACGCCAACTTTGGACTCATGGCGCCGCTGGGCAGGCGCATACGCTCAAAGAAGGAGCGCTACGAGGCCATGGGCCAGCGCGCGCTTGACAGGATAGCGCAGCTGAAGGAGCAATACTTGCAGGAGGAATGAGCTTGAAACTCGAGGGAACTACGATATGCGCCGTAAAGCGCAATGGCGAGATAGCGATAGCCGGCGACGGCCAGGTGACCATGGGCGAAAAGGTAATAATGAAGGCCACGGCCCGCAAGGTGCGCCGCATATACCACGACAAGGTGATAATGGGCTTTGCGGGTTCGGTGGCGGATGCGTTCGCCCTGAGCGAGATGCTGGAGGATAAGCTGACCCAGTTTTCGGGCAACCTGCCGCGCGCCGCGGTGGAGCTGGCCATGACCTGGCGCGGCGAGCAGACCATGCGCCAGCTGGAGGCCATGCTGCTGTGCGCCGACAAGGATACGCTGCTGGTGGTCTCGGGCACGGGCGAAGTGATAGAGCCCGATGGCGGCGTGGTGGCGATAGGCTCGGGCGGCAACTACGCGCTGGCGGCGGCGCGCGCGCTGGTCGAAAACACCGACCTGAGCGCGGCCGAGGTGGCGGAAAAGGCGCTGCACATTGCCGCGTCCATCTGCGTTTACACCAACGATAACGTGATAGTCGAGCGCGTATAGGCGAAAAGGAGACTTGGCGATGAATAAGCTTACGCCGCGCGAGATAGTGCGCGAGCTGGACAGATACATAATTGGTCAGGACGAGGCCAAAAAGGCCGTGGCCGTGGCGTTGCGCAACCGCTACCGCCGCGCCATGCTGCCTCAGGAGATACGCGACGAGGTGACGCCCAAGAACATACTGATGATGGGCCCCACCGGCGTGGGCAAGACGGAGATAGCGCGCCGCCTGGCCAAGCTGGTCGACGCGCCCTTTGTCAAGGTGGAGGCGACCAAGTTCACCGAGGTGGGCTATGTGGGCCGCGACGTGGATTCGATAATCCGCGACCTGGTCGAGGCCGCCATACGCGTGGCCAAGGAAAAGCAGGCCGCCCTGGTACACGACAAGGCCGTGCAAAACGCCGAGGACAGGCTGGTGCAGCTGATAGTGCGCCCGCAGAAGAAGCCCACCAACCCCATAGACATACTGCTGGGCACCAAGCCCAAGGAGCCCGAGGCCAGCCCCGAGGAGCAGAAACGCCTCGCCTCCCAGCGCGACGACGTGCGCGCGCGCCTGCGCGCGGGCGAGCTGGAGCATCAGCTGGTCGAGATAGAGGTGGAGGAGTTCCAGCCCAAAAACGAGATACCCGGCACCGACATGAACATGAACGACATGCTGGGCCAGATAATGCCCAAAAAGACGCGCATGCGCAAGGTCGAGGTGAGCGAGGCGCGCCGCATACTCATCGCCGAGGAGGAGCAGAGCCTCATCGACATGGACTCGGTCTACCGCGAGGCGATAGAGCGCGCCGAGCAGGACGGCATAGTCTTCCTGGACGAGATAGACAAGATTGCCGGCCGCAGCGCGGGCAGCGGCTCGCCCGACGTATCGCGCGAGGGCGTGCAGCGCGACATACTGCCCCTGGTGGAGGGCAGCACCGTCTCCACCAAGTACGGCCCGGTCAAGACCGACCACATACTGTTCATGGCCGCGGGCGCGTTCCACGTGTCCAAGGTGTCCGACCTGATACCCGAGCTGCAGGGACGCTTCCCGGTGCGCGTGGAGCTCAAGCCCCTGGCGCAGGAGGACTACCGGCGCATACTGACCCAGCCCGAGAATGCGCTCATCCGCCAGTACCAGGCGCTGCTGGCTGTGGACAACATCCGCCTGGTGTTCGAGGACGACGCGCTGGACAAGCTGGCCGAGCTGGCCTACGCCGCCAACGAGACCAACGAGAACATCGGCGCGCGCCGCCTGCACACGCTGATGGAGGGCCTGCTGCAGGAGATATCCTACTACGCCGACGGCAGCGAGGCCGGCGGCGAGCCCATCGAGGTGCGCGTGAACGCCGAGTATGTGGTAAAGCACCTGCCCGAGATATCGATAGGCAAGGATCTGCGCAAGTACATACTGTAAGGGCTGTGGATAAGTACAGAGCCGCGCTCTGTGAAAGCCGGAGCGATCTCCGTACATCAGCCTGTAAAGCCGTTTACGGAATGAACCCCCCGGGAGCAATGCTCCCGGGGGTTTCTTCCGTCTCAAAAGCGCACGCGCATCACAGCGGCAGGTGTCGCCCGCTTACCGCTTCGCCAGCTCGCGCGAAAGGTCGAAGTAGCGCTTGATGGCGTCGGCGGGCACGTTCCACGGAATGTGGTTGCCTATGCACATCATGTAGCCGCCCGACATCTGCGCGGTCTCGGCCATGCTTTCGACCATGGCGCGTATCTCGGCGGGGTCGTTGCGCACGAGCACGCGGTTGTCGCCCTCGCCGGCGATGAAGCAGTCCTTGTGCTTGCGCGCGATGGCCTTGTAGTCGGTGTAGGGCTCGGAGATGATGCCGCGCGCGCCGCAGGCGAATATGTCGTCAGCGTACTGATCCACGCAGCCGTCGACCATGAATATGACCTGCTTGCCGGCGGCCTTGAGCATGCCCCAGTACTCCTCGTAGCGCGGGAATACGTACTTGTGCATCCAGGAGGGGGAGCATACCGGGCCGCGGGTGGTCACTATGTCGTCGTGGCAGACGACGAAGTTGACCGGCAGCTTGCAGAACGCGCGGAACACGCGCCGGTTTATCTCGGCAAACTCCTTCATTATGCCCTCGAACTCGGGCAGCAGGCAGCACTGCAGGAACATCTCCCAGCCGAAGGTCAGCATGGGCCACATGAAGGTGGTGTTGTAAAAGCCTACGGAGCTGGGCTTGAACGGCTCGGGCTGGCCCCATTCGCCGGGAAAGCGCTTGTGGAGCTGCTCCTCTATGCGCTCTTCGCTGGAGAAGTCCCAGTTCTCGACCACGAACTTCCAGTCGCGCATGTCCGCGTGCTTGAGCGGGCTGAAGGAGAGCACGTCGTCCTCGGTCTTGAAGAACTGCTCGCCGTGCAGGAAGCTGTCGGTCTGGCTGTCGCCCCAGCGCACCGAGTGGTTGGCCACGTCGTCGCCCGTGGGACGGGGCTTGGGCGCGTCGGTCTCGGGTATGCTCAGCCGCAGCTCGGGGTAGAGCTCGGCCATCTTCTTGCGGCACAGCTGCGGATGGTCGTAGTAGTCTATGCCGGTGAGCTGGGTCTCGGCGTCGGGGTTGGACCAGTGCTCCCAGTGCGGGACCTGCTTGGGCCCCAGACCCATGTATGAATCGTATATGCTCCGTTCGATGTCCATGATGAGCCTCCATTGCATAATTGCGTGTTGCGCCCGGTCGGCGCACTGCCCACAATATAACATCGAAATGCCCGCATGTCAACCGCCGCCCGCCATTTCAGCATAAAGCGCCATGGCGGGCGGCGGAAAACAGTCATTTATGCCCATGTGATGAATAAAAGTTAAAACTGCGCAAAGCCGTATGCCCGGCGCGCACCGGGCCTGACTGCTCAGGCGTCCGCGGCGGAGAAGCTCAGAACCACCTCCTCGCCGGAGCCAGTGGGCTGATAGCCCGCGCCGTCCTCAAAATAGCGCGGGCGCATTATCACGGTATCGGGGCGCGAATACATGTAGTAGACCTTGTAGCTGATGCGCCAGCCCCAGCGCCCGTCCGAGAGCTCCACCGGGTCGTCGGGTATGTCGCCGAAGGCGGCGTGTATCCAGCGGGAGTCGTCGCCGCTCAGGTACTCGTACTCCCAGAAGCTGCTGCCAGTGGGCGAATCGGCGCGCGCGTCGGCCTCGGTCGGGTAAATGCGCTCGTACTCTATCGCTGTGCTGGCGGCGTTCATATCGGCGCGGGTCACGCGCAGTGTGTAGCGGCCAATGTCGCGCTCGAGCGGCCGGCCGTCCGGGAGCGCGGAGAGCACATCGCTCGCGCCCATCGTCAGCGGCACGCTGAAGGTGAGCTCCTCCTCAAGGCTCAGCGCGCCTTCGTCCTCGGGGTAGAACTCGCCGCCCGCGTACAGGCCGGTGGCATCGGTGTAGTAGTCCCCGGGTATCGCGTCGGCGGCGATGGCGTATATCGACATGCTCAGCTCGAACGCGCCCTCGCCCGGCTCGCAGTGCTCCCACAGCACGCCGTTGAAGCGCGCGTTGACCGTCTCGCCCGGGCGAATGATGTAGTTCTTCCAATAGCAGCCGCCGCAGAGATCGTATTCTGTGCCGCTGAAGGTGGCCCGCAGCTCGTTTGAGCGCACGTAAAGCAGATGGTCACTCACGTTGGTGGCCCGCCAGGTCAGCGCGGTCAGGTCGTCCGTGGCCAGGGCCTCGACCGCCTCGAAACGCATTAGAGCGCCCTCGCAGACGGTCTCCGGCTGCACGGCCAGCGAGCGCAGCAGCTCCAGGTACGCGGCGTTGCCGTAAATAGTGTCGGGGTCGACCTCCTCGCCCTCTATCTCGTGCCAGGCGAATGCGTCGGTCACGTCAAGCAGCTCGGGCGCGTCGGGCTGCGCCGCAGCCAGAAGCGGGCAGGCAAGCGCAAGCAGCAGCGCTATGAGCGTGATAATGTGCTTCATTTATTAAACCTCCCTGGACAGATGTTTTATTGCCAGATATTGGGTCACATATATTGGACGCAGCCCGACGCGGTTGGACGCGAAAGGCGCAGCTTTGTGCATTAAATGCGCGCAAATGGACACACTTACGGCAGAGAAACCTACCGGAGGAGTATATCATGAAAGCTGTTATAATGGCCGGAGGCGAGGGCGCGCGGCTGCGCCCGCTTACCTGCGATATGCCCAAGCCCATGATGCCCGTGCTGGACAGGCCCATAATGGACTATGCGCTGCGCCTGCTCAAGCGCCACGGCGTGAGCAGCGCGGCGGTCACGCTGGGCTATATGCCCGACAGCATACGCGACCACTTCGGCGACGGCGCGCGCTGGGGCGTGGAGCTCAGGTACCATGTCGAAAAGACGCCGCTGGGCACGGCGGGCGGGGTGAAGGCGGCGTCCGGGTTCCTGGACGAGACGTTCTGCGTGCTCTCGGGCGACGGGCTGACGGACTGCGACCTGACGGCGGCGCTGGAGTTCCACCGGCGCAAGGCGGCCGACATTACCATCGTGCTCAAGCGGGTGCCGGTGCCGCTGGAATACGGCGTGGTGGAGACCGACGAGGGCGGGCGCGTGCGGCGCTTTGTCGAAAAGCCGGGCTGGGGCGAGGTGTTTACCGATACGGTGAACACGGGCATATACATAATGGAGCCCGACGTGCTGGACATGATACCGCCCGGGCAGTACGACTTCGGGCGGGAGCTGCTGCCCCGCGCGGTGAGCGAAGGCCGGGCCGTGTACGGTTGGGTGATGGGCGGCTACTGGTGCGACATAGGCGATACGGCCGCCTACGCGCAGGCCAACTTTGACGCGCTGACCGGCCGCGTGCGCGGCGTGGACGAGGCGCTGGGCCGGGATACGGCCGACGATGCGGGCACCATCATAATGCCGGGCGCGCGCGTGAGCGAACATGCGCACATAACGCCGCCCTGCTTTATCGGCGAGGGTGCGGTGATAGAGGCCGGAGCCAGCGTGGGCGAGCTGAGCATAATTGGAAGCAACGCGCACATAGCGGGCCAGGCCGGCATAAAGCACAGCGTACTGATGCGCGGGGCGCATGTGGCCGCGGGCGCGCAGCTCAGGGGCGCGCTGGTGGGCCGCGACTGCTCGGTGGGCGAGGGCGCATGCATATACGAGCAGGGCGTGCTGGGCGACCGGGCCGAGCTGGGCGAGCGCGCGGCCCTGATGCCGGGCGTAAAGGTGTGGCCGCGCAAGAAGGCCGCGCCCGGCGCGCGGCTGGAGCAGAACCTGGTGTGGGGCGGAGAGCGGGGCGCGCTGTTCGGGCTGCGCGGCGCGGCGCTGGAGACGCCCGGCCAGGCGGTGCTGCTGGGCCAGGCCTACGCCGCCTCGGGCGCGCGCGAGGTGGTGGTCACGCACGCCGCGGGCAGCCGCGCCGAGGTGATGGCGGGCGCGTTCATCGCCGGGCTCAGCGCGCAGGGCGCGCGCGTGTTCGACGCGGGCGAGGCCATAGTGCCCGAGCTCAGGCGCATGGAGGCGATACTGGGAGCGGCGGGCGCCCATATCTCATCCGGCGGCGCGCTGCTGCTGGACGAGCGGGGCCTGCCGCCCGATTCGGCGCGCGAGCGGCGCATAGAGACGCTGTTCATGCGCCAGGACTTCGCAAGGCCGTTTGCGCTGGGCTGCATATCGCCCGAGCCGGTTCTGCTGCCCGAGGACTTCTTCGTGCGCGGATTGCTAAAGCGCCTGCCCGCCGTGGACATGCGCGACGCGCCGGGCGTAGTGCTGATGTGCGAGCCGGGCGCGGTATGCACGCGCGCGGCGGAGCTGCTGCACGCGCTGGGCGCAAACTACCGCGTGAGCGCGCCGATGCTGTTCGAGGGCAGCCTGCGCGCGGGCGAGGTGGGCTTCGTGCCCGACGAGAGCGGCGAGACGCTGCGCATATGCGACGCGGGCGGCATGCTCAGCGAGCAGGAGCAGCTGGAGCTGCTCACGCTGATAGCGCTCGACCAGGGCGCGCAGGAGATATGCGTGCCCGTGGGCTCCACGCGCGCGCTGGAGGACGTGGCGGCCTCGCGCGGCGCGGCGCTGCGCTACACGCGCCACGACGCGGCGGAGCGCCTGCGCGCCATGCTGGAGACCGAGCCGCGCGAGCAGGGCGAGTTCCAGGCGGCGCTGCACTTTGACGCGCTGTTTGCCATGGCGCAGGTGCTGATACTCATCACGCGCCGCCAGCTGCCGCTGCGCACGCTCACCGAGGACTACCCGCAGGTGTACCGCCGCACGTCGGCCGTGCCGGTTTCGGGCGCGGACAGGGGCCGGGTGCTCAGGGTGCTGCGCGGCATGGAGACCGCCGCCGAGTTCATGGACGGCATATACATGCGGCAGGGCGACGGCTTTGCCTGGATAAGCCCGGACGCGCACGGCGACATGCGCGTAGTATGCGAGGCGCGCGACGGCGACGCGGCGCGGCGCATGTGCGAGGAGTACGCCGGCAGACTGCGCGAGATACTGCGCGCCCCGCGCGAGGTGATGTGATGCTGTACGCGGGCATGGCGCTGGGGTTCCTGGGTGGGCTGCTGGGCGTGGCGGTGAGCGTGGCCGCGCTGGCGGGCGGGCTGCTGGGGCGCGCGGTGGGCGGCGCGCTCTCGCCCGGCGCGGCGGCGCTGGCGCTGGCGGTATCGCTGGTCGCGCTGGCCGGGGCGGTGAACATGCGGCGGCACTGGCGCGCGGCGGCGCTGCTGGACGCGGCGTGCGGCGCGCTTGGGCTGCTGGCGCTGCCGGATTACTACATCGCGCCGGCGACGACGCTGCTGCTGCCGGCGGCGCTCTATGCGCTGGGCGAAGCGCTGCTGCGCCGCCGCGCGTCCGGCGAGGTGGGCAGGGCGGTGCGGGAGGCCCGTGAGCTGTACGCGCGCACCGGCGAGCTGCACCTGCGGGGCGAGGAGCCGAATGGATATTCTGAGGAGCAGGGCGGTACCGGGGAGATGCGGGCGGATGAGACTGGGCCGGAGGGCGAGGAGAGCGGGCTGGTCGATGAAGCGGCGCGGCAGGAGGATGCGGGCACATTGCGTGTGGATGAGGCGTCCCGGCGAAAGCGCGCGGATGATGGTCGGCCTGATGAAGCGACGCAGCCTGAGGGCGCGGATTCTGCCCGGCATGATGAGCTGTCGAAGTCGGAGAGCGCGGATTCCATCAGGCCTAATGAACCGCCGAAAGCGGAAACTGCAATGATTGCACAGGCCGACGAAGCGTCCCGGCGAGATTACGCGGATGATGGTCGGCCTGATGAAGCGACACAGCCGGAGGGCGCGGATTCTGCCCGGCATGATGAGCTGCCGAAGTCGGAGGGCGCGGATTCCGTCCGGCATAATGAACCGCCGAAAGCGGAAACTGCAATGATTGCACAGGCCGACGAAGCGTCC
>JBJEUC010000352.1:0-529 GCA_051883635.1 Candidatus Fimadaptatus sp. | reverse complement strand
CGGCGAGAGCGCGCGGATGATGGTCGGCCTGATGAAGCGACACAGCCGGAGGACGCGGATTCTGCTCAGCCAGATGAACCACCGCGCCCGGAACCCGCCTCGCCCGCAAACACGGACGAATCACACAAAGCGCAGATCGCCATCGAAACGGCAAAGGCGCAGGCGGCGGCAGAGACGGCCGCGCGCGTAATGTACGCGCAGGACCCGGCGCTGCTGATGCCGGGCGCGGAGCTGGCGGCGCTTCAGGAGCAGACGCTCATGCAGGAAGCGCCTGACGGCTCTCTGCCGGGCGAGCCGGGCGACGCGCCCTCCGTTGGTCGCGATGCGCCGCCCGGAGCGGAAAGCGGCGCTCGGGCAGGCGGCGAGGGCAAGCCCCGGAGCAGCGCGATATCGCGCGGCGCGCGCAGACGATGCATGCAAAAGCGTAAATAGAAGCCATGCCGGAACACATTTCGTGTTCCGGCATGGCTTTTGCATGGTCAGGCTCCAGGGTCGCCCTGCGCTCGGGGCCAGGGCGCGGGCAGGCTGG
>JBJEUC010000351.1:0-2719 GCA_051883635.1 Candidatus Fimadaptatus sp. | reverse complement strand
AGAGAATCCAAGGAGGGAGTAGGGGGAACTCGCAATCCCCCTATACCTCCTTGGCCGCCGGAGGCAGCCACGCGGCTGCGCCAACAAGCACCAGCGGCGCAAGAACGCCGCCCCAACCACAGCAAAGCACCATTAAAAACAGAATCCCCGAATAAAGCCCTACCACATATCGGGCAGCCCCCCTACCTGCCCAGCACCTCCCTTATCTGCTCCTCATCCAGCGCCTCCTCGCGCAGCAGCTCCTCGGTCAGCAGCGCCAACCTCCCGGCGTTCTTCCGGAGCAGCTCGCGCGCGGCCGCATAGCTCTCGTCCAGCAGCGCAGCGGCCTCCGTGCCGCCGGTCAGGCCCAGCGCGCGTAGATTGACCGGGCGGCCAAGCATGCCCAGCTCGAACACCATCTGCGCGGCCAGCTCGGTGGCGCGCGCTATGTCGCTGGCCGCGCCGGAGGAGACTTCCTCCGCGCCGAACACCAGCTCCTCGGCGGCACGCCCGGCCAGCATTATGCGCAGGCGGTCCTTAAGCGCCCGGCGCGTGTGCAGCGTGTGCTCCTCGGGTATGGACATGGAGTAGCCTGCGGCGTTCAGCGCCCCGCCGGTGGGCAGTATGCTCAGACGGCGCAGGCGGCTGCCGGGCTCCAGCAGGTGGGTGAGCAGCGCGTGCCCGGCCTCGTGCACGGCGGTCTGACGGCGTTCGCGCTCGCTCAGCCGCTGCGCATGCTCGCCGCCCACCGTCACGCAGAGGAAGGCCGCGTCTATGTCCGCGCGGGTTATGCGGCCCTCGTCGCGGCGGGCGGCGCGCACGGCGGCCTCGTTGAGCAGATGCTCCAGCGCCGCGCCCGAGAACATGGCCGTGTCCATCGCCAGCGCGCCCAGCGATACGTCGGGCGCAAGGGGCTTGCCCCGGGCGTGCAGGCGCAGTATCTGCTCGCGCTGGGCGCGGTCGGGCAGCGCCACCTCTATCTTGCGGTCGAAGCGGCCCGGCCGGGTCAGCGCCGGGTCGAGCGTGTCGATGCGGTTGGTGGCGGCTATCACTATCACGCCCTCGCCCGAGCCGAAGCCGCTCATCTCGGTCAGCAGCGCGTTTATCGTCTGGTCGCGCTCGTCGGCGCCGCCCTCGTTGCGGCGCGCGCCCAGCGCGTCGATCTCGTCTATGAATACCACGCTGCGGCCGCACGCGCGCGCCTTGCGGAACAGCTCGCGCACCCGCGACGCGCCCACGCCCACGTACATCTGCACAAAGTCCGAGCCCGCCAGCGCGAAGAAGGGCACGCCCGCCTCGCCCGCGCAGGCGCGCGCCAGCAGCGTCTTGCCCGTGCCGGGCGGGCCGTAGAGCAGTACCCCTCGGGGCATGCGCGCGCCGTAACGCGCGTAGCGGCCCGGCTGCTTCAGATAATCGCATATTTCGCGCAGCGCCTCCTTGGCGTCCTCGCAGGCGGCCACGTCGTCGAGCGTGAGCGCGGGCACGTCGGTTATCGGCCTGGAGCCCCGGAAGGCGCGCACCCGCTCGGGCGAACCGGCGCGCGGCCGCAGCAGAAAGCCCAGCGCCAGCGCAATGGCGAAAGTGCTCACCAGCACCTGGGTCGTGGGCTGCATGGCGACAAAGAAGGCGTTGACCTCCGGTATGAGCATGAGCGCCGCGCAGCCAAGCGCTGCGCACAGCAGTATTACAGCGCGTTTGAGCAATTTGGATTCCCCCCGATCCCGCGCACCTGCGCGCGGGCTATTACACATAGAATGATATATGATGGCCTTTCCAAAGTAAACGCACAATATCTGGCAATGCGGTATGACATGCGCGCAGCGGCGGCATACTAGCGGCGAGGTGAGCCGTATGAATTTGCGCCGTATGTGGAAAAGTCTGCTCGTGCAGGAAGCCTCTGACGCGCTTGAGAGCGAGCGCCTGCGCGCGCAGGTCGGGAAGGAACGTGGAGAAGCGCCTGCGTGGCAGGGCGGCGAGGGCGACGCGACCGAGCTGAGCGGTGATTGCGGCGCTCATGAGCGCATGTCAAAACAAAGCGCCACAACTGTCGCAGACCTCCCCGGCGCGCCGCATAATGGTGAGACTGCCGTGCCCACGCAAAGTGGCGAGTCTGAATCGAAGCGAAGCGACAACTCTGGCGCGCCGCATAATGGCGAAACATCCGAGCCCGCGCCGAGCAGCGATTGTGGCACTCATGAGTGCGTGTCAAAGCAAAGCAACGGCAACTGCGCGCCGCATAACGGCGAAGCAGCCGCGCCTGCGCAGAGCGGCGATTGCGGCGCTCATGAGCGCGCGTCAAATCAAAGCCCCACCCCCAACGCATCCCACCCCAGTGCTCCCCACAGCAATCACGGCGCTCATGAGCGCAAACGCACAAACAAATGGCTCCCGCACCCGCGCCAGTCAAATAGAAGCAACGCCCCCGACGCAACCCGCCCCGGCGCTCCGCACAGCGACGAACCCATAGCGTCCTACCGCCGCTCCGCTCCGCTGCGCGACCGGGCGCACAGCCTCGGCGCGCGCCTTGCGGAGGGCATGGAGCGCCTGCGCCTGCGCCGGGCGGAGCGCGTAAGGCGCAGGCGCATGCGGCGGGCCCGCGCCCGCGCGGAGCTGAAGGCCCTGACGCGCGAGCAGCGCAGGCAGCGCCGCAGGCGGCGGCTGAAGCGCGCGGGCCTGTGGGCGCTGGGCATAGCGGGCGCGGGGCTGGCGGCGCTGGCGCTCCTGCTGGACGTGGGCTCAT
>JBJEUC010000350.1:0-2720 GCA_051883635.1 Candidatus Fimadaptatus sp. | reverse complement strand
CTCGGCGACTCTCTCAAATTACTGACTGTTTGTTCGCTCTCGTTCTTTCGAACGATCGTTTCTTGCTGTATCGTTTTCAAGGATCGTTCGCTGTTTCGCTCGCGCCCCTCATGCGTTCCGCGCTTTCGGGCCGCTCGCTGGCAGCTCATATATAATACCATACTCTACCCACGCTTGTCAATACCTTTTTGAGCTTTTTTTCGGGGTTTTTTGAGCTTTTTTCTGCCGGAGGCTGCTTTGGGCCATTTCAGGGGCTATTGGTGGGTCTGGTGGGGCGTTTCTGGTATGGGTCGAGGCCATCAGCGGCCCATTTGCAGGCATACACGGGCGGCGGCGAAGCGAAAGCACGCCAAAGGCCGGCGGCTCCGGGAGCGCTCTCCCGAACCGCCGGCCTTCCGTATCCGGGCCTTACCCTACTTACGGGGCGTTATGAACCTGACCACTGCGTTCGCCAGCAGCGCGCCTACCGCGTTGCCCAGCGAGGCCAGCACGATGAACCACGCGCCGTGCGCCAGCTCCAGCCACGAGCCCTGCGCCGCGAACCCCGCGCCCGCCAGCGCAAAGTAGAACATATCCGCCACGCTGTGCTCGCAGCCGCAGAGTATGAACGTGGGCACGCACAGCAGTATGCCCAGATAGCGCGCCATGCCCTCGCCCTTGCGGTACGAATCGACCGCGACGTACATCAATATGCCGCACAGCAGTGACAGCACGAGCGTCTGCCCTGCCGACTGCGTCAGCCGCGCGGCGCACGCGGCCTGCGCCGCCTCGCTCAGTGCGGGCCTGGCCGCGGCGATGGCCAGCCCGGCCAGCAGCGTGCCGCCCAGGTTGCCCAGCCAGGTCGCGCCCAGGTCGGCGAACTCGCGGTCGTCCAGCACATGACCCACGCGGCCCGTATATAGCCTGAGGCCGAACGTACATATAGTAAACAGCCCCACGCAGAACAGCAGCGCGCCCACGGTCTTATCCTGACAGGAGAGGAACGCCATGCCGCCAATGCCTATCATGACTCCGGCCAGCATTGCCGAAACAAAGGTGCGCGCCAGCGCAGGGAGCTTTTCTCTATCCGCCATATGTGCCTCCAGTATCGCTTTGTAATCCGGTCGCAGGGCGCAGCGCGCCGATGCAGGGCCAGTATAGCCTTTTCCCCTCCCGGATGCAAGCATATGCAGGTAAATGTACGGGAAAAAGCGTACATTATATCGGCTTCTCATTTGTTTGTACGGTTTGTGTGCGGATGCGGCGCGCTTTCGGCCCGCCCTCCGGCGCAGTCAGCCCGGTGCGGCCCCGGGCAGCGTCTGCGCGCGGGCTCCGCGTCCTGCGTATGGCAGCTGAGTGGGCCGCCGCTGTGTTTTACCCAAATTTTACTTTTCGTCGGCTCCGCGTGCCGTTTCTTTTGATGAACACATCTGTTTATCGCTCGCGCGTTTTGCAAACGCTGTGCTTTCCGGGAGATTTTCTTATCAGCCCGCGCGTTCATTATGTTAACCTTTATTTGATTATAGTTGAAATTGAGGTGTCTTGAACGTTGGGTGTAAAACGTGTTATAATCCATCATGAAAGAGTTGAAAGATGAATCACGGAGAATGTCTATGATAGTTGACCGCAACGCATATCCCTTCTTCTCCGCGCTGGCGTCGCACACGCGGCTGATGATAATAGAGCTGCTGAAGGAGAGGGAGATGAACATAAGCGAGCTGGCGCATGAGCTGGGGCTGTCCAGCACCATAATCGCCAAGCACGTACAGATACTGGAATCGGTGAACATCATCCGCTGCCGCAGCGTGCCGGGCGAGCGCGGGCTGCAAAAGCGCTGCCGGCTGATACAGTACGGCTTCGCCATCAACTTCGAGCCCAAGGCCGCCTACCCCGAGGTATCGGCGTTCGACATACCTGTGGGTCAATACGTGGACTGGAGCGTAAAGCCCACATGCGGGCTGATGACCACGGAGCAGGCGATAGGCTACAGCGACGACGAGCGCAGCTTTGCCGACCCGCAGCGCTACAAGGCCGGAGTGCTGTGGCTGGGCCACGGATACGTTGACTATGTGCTGCCCAACTATCAAAACGACAACAGCCGCATACAGGAGCTGCGCATAGTGCTTGAGATATGCTCGGAGGCGCCGGGCTGGGACGCCAACTGGCCTTCCGATATATACTTCCATATAAACGGCCACTGTCTGGGCTACTGGACCTGCCCCGGGGACTTCGGCGACAAGCCGGGCGTGTTCTCGCCCTCCTGGTACGTGGCGGGCAACAACTCGCAGTACGGCCTGCTCAAGCAGATAGTGCTCAACCGCACCGGCTCCTACGTGGACGGCATACGCATGAGCGACGTGACGATAGACCAGGTGGAGCTGAGCAGCAGCAGCCCCATACGGCTGCGCATAGAGAGCCCCGAGGACGCCGCCAACCCGGGCGGCTTCAACCTGTTCGGCAAGGGCTTTGGCAATTACGACCAGAACATAAGCGTGACCATAATACGCGAGCGGCCCCTGGGCACCTGAGCGGCCGCATGACAACGGGACAAACGGCCGGGAAGCCGTTTTCCAATACATATATTTGAAAGGGAGAATCGCCATGAAGAGACTAGTTTGCTTGCTCGTCGCGCTCACAATGCTTTTGAGCTGCGCGGTCGGTCTTACCGATGCCGGCACAGTCAACAAGTTTGGCTGGGAAGTGCCCGAAGAGACCATCGCCTTCACCGCCTACATGGGCAG
>JBJEUC010000349.1:0-2726 GCA_051883635.1 Candidatus Fimadaptatus sp. | reverse complement strand
ATGCCGAAAACCCGTCGAAGAGGCGGGGGACAGAAATGTCCTATTGAACCCGGTGTGGCTTGCCACGCCATTTTATGAGTTGTTGCACGCATCATGCGCGGCTGCTTGTGAAAACGGTCAATAAGAGTACGGATTTGCTCTGACCTAATCAAACGCATCAGCATTCCCCCCCAGAAAGAGGAATTTGTATTGCAAAGCAGGCGTGCCATGATATCGGCGCGCCTGCTTTTATGCTGCCATTCGGACAGCGAGGGCGGCGGGGGAGCCTCCTCCGCCTGTCGGCCCGACGGGCCCTTTATCGGGCCTTAAGCAGACGCGCCCTGTGCAGCCGGTCCCTGCATCCGGCGCGCGGCTCGCGCTTGGAAATACAGATGACAAGGGGTAGTCTGATGAAAAAACTTCTGGCGGTACTGACCATGGCGGCGCTTGCGCTGAGCATGCTTGCGGCATGCGCCTGCGCGGATGCGGAGATATCCGCGCAGCAGACGGCTTACGATGCGTTCATGGACGCGGCGGACGAGCAGTTCGCTTACGGCATTGCGCTCGAGCTGAGTACCAACCCGGCCTACATGACCAGCGAGATGGGCGGGCGCAACTCGGGCAGCGATGCCGAGCACGCGGCGGCCGAATACATAGCCGGCGTCATGACCGATATAGGGCTTGCGGACGTGGCGCTCGAGGCCGCGCAGTGCGACCTGTGGAGCATGGACGGCGTCAGCCTCACCGTGGACGGCGAGAGCTATGCGTCCTACTCCTACGCCAGCGGCGCGACTCCGGCCGAGGGCCTGACCGCCGAGGTGGTCTATGTGGGCAAGGGCACCATGTGGGACTACGAGGGGCTGGACGTCGCCGGCAAGATAGTGCTTATCGACATCGACCAGCGCGCGGACTGGTGGATAACCTATCCCATGCTGGAGGCCGAGCATCAGGGCGCGGCGGCGATAATGGCGGCCAACGTGGGCGGCTTTGCGCAGATAGCGGACGACGCGCTCAACTCGCAGGACATCTGCGCGCCGGTGAGCATACCCTGCGTGAGCATAGGTCTGAAGGACTCCCTTGCGATACAGGAAAAGCTCGCAAGCGGCCCGGTGAGCGCGACCCTGGTGGTCAACAACCGCGTTGAGGTCGACGCCGGTGCCACCTACAACGTGACCGGCCGCATAAAGGGCGAGAGCAGCGACTATCAGATACTGGTGGGCGCGCATTACGACATGCACTTTTACGGCTTCCAGGACGACAACTGCGCCGTGGGCCTGGTGCTGGCCATGGCCAAGGCGATGGCGGATTCGGGCTACACGCCCCGCAACGACATAGTGTTCTGCCTGCATGGCGCCGAGGAGTGGGGCTCGTCCGGCACCCAGTACGACTGGACCGTGGGCGCGTGGGAGATGATAAACAACGTGCATCCCGACTGGGTGGGCCGCACGCTGGCCTTCATCAACTTCGAGCTGCCCGCCTACGAGTTCGACACCTACACGACCACCTATTCCGCGCCCGAGCTCTACGCGCTGCTGGACTATTTCGCAAACGAGTATGAGCTCTCGCCCGAGCCGGAGAACTGCTTTGCGGACGGCGTGCTCACCGAGGGCTATCAGACCTATACCTATTCGGACGACTTCTCCTATTACGCGGCGGGCGTGCCCACGTTTATAAACGGCTTCCTGCTTCAGAAGGACATGGAGACGGTGTTCCCGTTCTACGTGGACATCTACCACAGCCAGTACGACACGCCCGACACCTACAATGCGGCTGTGATGGACTTCAACCTCCGCTACTACGGCGCGCTGGCGCTCTACATCGACCAGCTGCCGGCGCTGGCGCTCGACTTCACCGCGCAGTACGAGCGCGTGCTCAGCACCATCGACGACGACGTAATGGCCGCCGCCGGGGCGGACGCCGCCGCGCTGCGCGCCGCGTGCGAGGAATACCTGGTCGCCGCGCAGGACTTCGGCGCGCGCGTCGCCGCGGTCAATGCCGACTATGCCGCGGCTCAGGCGGCGGGCGACGCGGCTGCTATCGAGGCGGCCTGGCAGAGCGGCCGCGAGCTGACCGCGCAGGGCCTTGATGCCTTCGCCGCGGCGCAGCGCTGCCTGCTCTCGCTGATGTACGAGCGCCCGATAGTGCCGCACGAGGCCCCGCAGGAGAACATAGCGCTGTGCAGCCAGGTGATAGACTGCCTGCGCGAGGGCGATGTGGCGACCGCCGCCGACGAGTACGCCTGGCAGATAAACAACGTGCTGGAGTGGTACGCCATGTACTTCTCGCCGGAGGTCATTGACGTACAGGACGCGATGTTCTGGGGCGAGGCCAACCAGGGCAACCTCTACTGGGGCACGGGCCGCACCTTCGTCAAGGCCGACGTGGAGGAGGCCACCCGCAGCCTGATGCTGCGCTACGACGAGCAGGGCGGCGACTTCAGCGCGGAGATAGCCGTGTACGAGGCGGCTATCGAGGCACAGCGGCAGGTGCTGCGCGATAGCGTGGCGGATGAGGTGCAGGGGATACTTGAGCTGGCGGGGATGCTCAAGTAGATCCGGGATGACAGTTGAGCGCTGCATTACTGCGCGGCGCTCAACTGTATGGTTATATCAGGGGGTAGTTGCGTTGCGTTCTTTTGTTGCCTTGCGGGCGCTGAAGCAGCGTTCTTGCGCCGCTGGTACTTGAGGTAGCCACCGCGTGGCAGCCTCCGGCGGCCAAGGAGGGATAGGGGGATTGCGAGTTCCCCC
>JBJEUC010000348.1:0-2735 GCA_051883635.1 Candidatus Fimadaptatus sp. | reverse complement strand
TTTAGGGGGAAATCGCAATCCCCCTAATCCTCCTTGGCCGCCGGAGGCTGCCACACGGCTGCTGCCGCAGCCAAAACAGGCGCAAGAACGCCGCAACGAAAGCTGCAACGCACTGGCAGAACGCAAAGCTCCACCGCCCGAAAGCAGTGTATGCGCAACCTCCCCTCCGGAGCGTTGCCGCATACCCTGCTTCCCTCAAAGCGCAGCCACCACCGCCCCAACCGCCTTGCCCAGCATAAGCGCGACCACCGCGGGCAACACCATGCCTGCCACGCGCGCATTCACCAATAGCGCAGGCAATAGTTCCAGCAGCTCGGCCAGCGCGGCGGAAAGCATGCCCACAAAGGCCCCGCCCATAAGCAGCAGCGCCCAGCCCGCCCATGCGCCCAGCGACACGCTCAGGCCCGCCATGTACATGAGCGCCGCCACGCCCGCCCCCGCCGTTATCGCCCAGCCGCACGCGCGGCGGCTGCCGCCGAACATGACCACAACGCGCGTGGGCAGGCCCAGCGCGAGCAGCGCCCCGCCAAACGCCGAGCCCGCCACCAGCCCCGACAGCGCCGCGATGCATATCGATATCCACATATGGCCGCCCCCTCACTGGCCCTGACCTTCGCGGTCGGCCCCGGACTGCTCCAGCTGCTTGCGGTAGTCCTGCAGCTTGAGCGCCAGGGGCGACCGGGCCCGCCCGCCCAGCAGGAAGAATGCCCCCACTCCCGCAAACACGCCCAGCGCGTAGGGCACGGCCAGCTCCATATCGCCCTCCGGCGCGTATCCGGCCAGGGCGCAGAGCTCCCGCTGCGCCTCGCGCATGTTCACGTCCGCGTGGAAGAACGTCATGCCCAGCGCCGCGCCGCAGAACAGGAACACCGCCATCAGCGCGCCCAGCAGCACCCCAGCCGGGCCGCGCCGGTGATCGCGCCGCGACACGAACACCTCGCCCGCGCCCAGCACCTCCACGCGCACGCCGGGCCGCGCCTGCATTATGCGCGCGGCCACCTCCAGCGCGTCCACCCGCCGCCCGCCGCGGGGCGCCTCGAACTCCAGCGCCTCCAGCGCGGCGTCGGCGGGCAGTATGCGCGCCAGGTCGCTCAGGCGCACCCGCTCGTCCGCGCCCAGCTCGCACCCGGGGCGCAGCTGCAGGTATATCACCTCCATTCGCGCTCCGCCTCCCCGGCCCATACCAGCCGCGCCGTGTTGAAGGCCACCCGGCCCTGCCCGCGCGTGAGCGCGACCATTAGCGCACACAGCACGCACATAAGCGTCACCAGCGCCACCGTCGCCGCGATGCGCCCGCGCCGCTTCGCCTCATACCGTTCCATTGCGACACCTCCGTCCTCTGCATGCCGTCATCCGGCCGCCTTGCATAGCTTGCCCGGATAGCGCCCCGCTCATGCCCGCGCGCGCGGATTATCGACATCCCGGATATGCTTGAGTGGGCTCATTGCCTTAAAGCCGCGACTGCTTGCGGCGGCATATGCGCGTAAAGCGCAGCGTTTTCCGCGCGCGGAGGTTCATCTGGTGCAAGCCGCCCCGCCGCCGTCTCCGCGCACAAAACGCGGCCCTTGGCAAGGGCAGTCGACCGAATCCACCGGGCCAGCTTTACCTACCCGCGCGCTTGTCGACACGCATTCGCCAGACCTGGGCGCATTGCTGTCCGCGATCATAAAAAGCCCGGATATGCTGTTGCCTTAAAGCGCAGCGTTTTCCGCGCGCGGAGGTCCACCGGGTGCAAGCCGCCACGCCGCCGTTTCCGCGCACAAAACGCATCCCTTGGGCAAAGGCAGTCGACCGAGTCCACCGGGCCAGCTTTACCTACCCGCGCGCGGAGGTCCATCGGGTGCAAGCCGCCCCGCAGCCGCCTCTGCGCACAAAACGCGGCCCTTGGCAAAGGCAGTCGACCGAATCCACCGGGCCAGCTTTACCTACTCGCGCGCTTGTCGACCAGCATTCGCCAGACCTGGGCGCATTGCTGTCCGCGTTCATAAAACACCCGGATATGCTGTTGCCTTAAGGCATAGCGTTTTCCGCGCGCGGAGGCACGCCGCGTCAGCCTTCCACCCGCCCGCTCGCCATAGCCCTTTCCCGCAGGCCGCCCGAGGGGCGCGCTGCCATATATGGGAACATAAGCCGCCCGCCGTGCGTCAAAACAGAATGGACGCTCGGCATTATTCGACATTATGCATTGCATATGATAAGTGAAAAAGGAGGTCCCACAGTGACGCGAAGAATCTCAAGCGCGCTGGCGCTAATGCTGGCGGCGCTGCTGGCGGCGTGCTGCGCCTGCGCAGACGCCGGGGAAAGCGCCTCGCCTGCGCCCACGGCCGAAGTCACGGCCGAACCCACGCCCGGAGCCACCGCCGAACCCACGCCCGCCGCGACGCCCGCCGAAAGCGCCGCCGTAGAGGACGGCACGGTGCGCGTACTGCTCACCTACCCCGGCGTGAACCTGACCGAGCTGGACATAACGCTCGAGGGCAGCTATTCCGTAAACGGCAATGCGGGCTTCCGCTTTGAGCGCGGCAGCCGGCTGCACGTGTTCGTATCCGAGGGCGAGCCCGTATTGACATATGAGGGCATGACGCTGCACATGGGCGCGGGCTTTGCGCTCACGCGCCACAACGCCGCCGGGACCAACGCCCTGCGCATAGGCGACGTGGCCGGGCTGTACGAGGGCGATCTGAGCGTAACGGTGGTGGACGGCGCGCTGCGGCTGGTGCTGAGCATATACGTGG
>JBJEUC010000347.1:0-2736 GCA_051883635.1 Candidatus Fimadaptatus sp. | reverse complement strand
CGTCGTCCGCAAAGGCGCGCTCCTGGGTCTGCGCGTTGGCGGTCTCGCCGCCCTCAAGGCCGCACATGGCGTTGAACTTCCTGACCGCTTTGGCCATGCCCGGGCCGAAGGAATCGTCCACGCTGGAGGTATAGTAGCCCAGGTCGGCCAGCCGCTGCATCAGCGCGCGCACGGCCTCGCCCTTGTCGCCGCGCTCCATGGTCTGATACATGCTGACCTGCGCCGCGGGCGCGTCCTCCCCCGCCGGCTCGGCCAGCGCGCCGCCCGAAACGGATGCGCACGCCAGCGCAAGCGCCAGCAAAAGCGCCTTCTTATTCATCAAAGCACCCCCCGAACATCGGTATGATATGCGCTAAATTATATTGCATTTATCCGCCCGTGTCAAGGCGCGCGGCGGCCTCCCCGCCGCGCAAAAGCGGCCGTGACGCGCTGTTCGTCACGGCCGCGATGACCTGCCCCCTGCTCCCCGCGGGGGCCGGGCCTCATCAGCCCACGGCCTCCTCGCTCATTATCTCGCACACGAGGTTGTCGCCGCTCTGATAGCAGTAGATGGTTATCACGTCGTAGCCCGTGTAGCGGAAGCTGAAGTCGGTGCCCGCGCTGTAATCGGTCACTATCGCGTCGTCAGCGCTGGTCACGTAGCTTTCGGAGTACTTCTTGCCGTAGGTGTGCTTGTCCAGTATCTGGATATCGTCCATGTTCTTGACGGCCAGCCATACGGTGGAGGCCACCTGCGCCACGCCGCCGCCCGTCACCTTTACGCCGCGGCCGTTTATGGCGCTCTTGTAGCCGTTGGCGGAGGTGCGCGGGCCCACGAGCGTGTTGAAGGAGAACACGTCGTTATGGCCCAGCTGCACGCCGTCTATCGAGGCGGCGGCCAGGGTTATGTTGTTTATCTTGTTGGACGTGCCGTATATGCAGGTAGTGCCGTAGCCCAGCACCGAGGCCGACTCGTCCACCGATACGCGCAGTTCATCGTCGTCTATCCAGGCGTATATCGTCAGGTTCCTTCCGGTGTTGTTGGTGAATATGAAGTCGGTACCGGCCTTCCAGTCCACCACTACCGCGTCGTCGCCGCTGTCCACATAGGTGCCGGTATAGCGGTCGCCGTAGGTGTGCAGCTCGTCTATGTATATGCCCTTCATGTCCTTCACCGCCAGGTACAGCGCCGCGGCCACCTGACCGCTGCCGCCGCCGTACATCTTGGCGCCGCGGCCGTTCAGGGCGTTCTCATAGCCGCGCTCCTTGGAGCGGTCGCCCACCACCTGGTTGAACGAGAACTCGCCGCCGTTTACCACCACGTACCCGCTGAGCGTGTTTATCACGCGCTCTATGTTGCGCATCTGCGCGCCGCTGTTGTCCTCGACCGGGGTGGCCGCGTAGCCGCCCGCCGCCAGCGCGCCCACGGGCAGCGCGCACATCGTCATGAGCATTGCCAGCGCCAGCACCGCGCCCATGAGCCTCATTGCATTCCTCTTCATGATCCAGCTCCTCCTCGCTGAGATAATTTCCCATCCGGGTCATGCCTATTTGACGCGCCGGGACGCCGGGCGGTTGCAGGTATTCGCCGGATTTTTTGCCTTTTGCGGCGCCCCGGGCCGCGCCGCCCGCGCCCGTATTGCACAAAATTAACCGGAAATGCCTGCGCTCTTTCAATGCGGCTCTTGTACTTTTGGCATGTTTGCGGTAGAATAATGTTGGCGAGAGATGTTCAGTTCTCTCGCAGAACGCATACTATATGCTGCTGCATAAGGAGGAGATCCCAATGGTAAAGATTGGTATTAATGGCTTCGGCCGCATTGGCCGTCTGGTTATGCGCGCTGCTTGCGCCAACCCCAACGTACAGGTCGTGGCTGTGAACGATCCCTTCATCGATCCCGATTACATGGTCTACATGATGAAGTATGACACCGTGCATGGTCAGTTCGACGGCACCGTCGAGGCCAAGGATGGCAAGCTGATCGTTAACGGCAATCCCGTATACGTATATGCCTGCAAGGATCCGGCTGAGATTCCGTGGTCCGAGTCCGGCGCCGAGTACATCGCCGAGGCTACCGGCGTGTTCACCAACGAGGAAGGCGCTGCCAAGCACTTCGTCGGCGGTGCCAAGAAGGTCGTCATCACCGCTCCCGCGAAGGACAAGACCACTCCCATGTTCGTTATGGGCGTCAACTCCGACACCTACACCAAGGACATGAAGATCGTCTCCAACGCGAGCTGCACCACCAACTGCCTGGCTCCTCTGGCTGCCGTTATCAACGAGAAGTTCGGCATCATCGAGGGTCTGATGACCACCGTTCATGCCACCACCGCTACCCAGAAGACCGTTGACGGCCCCTCCAAGAAGGACTGGCGCGGCGGCCGCGGCGCGGCTTTCAACATCATCCCCTCCTCCACCGGCGCGGCCAAGGCCGTTGGCGTGGTCATCCCCGAGCTGAAGGGCAAGCTGACCGGTATGTCCATGCGCGTTCCCACCGCTGACGTATCCGTCGTCGACCTGACCTGCCGTCTGGCCAAGCCCACCACCTACGAGGAGATCAAGGCTGCGATGAAGGAAGCCTCCGAGTCCGAGCGCTTCAAGGGCATCATCGGCTACACCGAGGACGCCGTTGTTTCCTCCGACTTCATCGACGACGCCCGTACCTCCATCTTCGACGCCAGCGCCGGCATCATGCTCTCCGATACCTTCGTGAAGCTGATCGCCTGGTACGACAACGAGTGGGGCTACTCCAACAA
>JBJEUC010000346.1:0-2742 GCA_051883635.1 Candidatus Fimadaptatus sp. | reverse complement strand
CGGCGCGTATGCCGGGCCCGTCGTATATGCCGAATTCCTCTATGTCGAATATCAGTCCGGTCTGCGTGGCGCTCACCCCTCGCTGACGGCGGCGTGTATGCGGTCGAACAGGCGCGCGCACTCTATCGTGTCCTCGTGGGACTGCACGCGGCTCTCCGTCTCGCCCGCGCTCACGCAGCGCACGACCTCCTCTATCTCGTATATGAAGCCGTTCTTCGTGTCGTCCGTGAAGTGCTCGGTCAGCTGTCCGTCCGCGTCGTAGAGGAAGGCCTCGTTGGCATAGTGGGGGTGCGGCACGACTATGCGCCCGCGCTCGCCCAGTATCATCAGCCCCTCGTTTACCGGCGCGACGAACGAGGTCCTGAGCGTGCAGAGGCAGTCGCCCGCGCGCATCGCTACCTGCTCGGAGGCGTCCACGCCGGTGCGGTAGCGCACGGCCTGCACGTCGGTCACTTCGGGCCGCATGCCCATCATGAAGGCGGTTATCTCGTAGGCGTACACCGTTATGTCCAGCGCCGCTCCGCCGCCCAGCTGGGGGTTGAAGTAGCGGTTGGTGTCGTCGTCGGGCGCGCGGAAGCCTATCTGCATGTCGCAGAACACCGGCGCGCCTATGCGGCCCTCGGTGAGCCATTGGCGCGCCCTGCGGTTGGCGGGCAGGAACTTGGACCACAGCCCTTCCATCATGAAGGTGCGCTGCTCCCTTGCGCGCGCGAATGCGGCCTCGGCCTCGTGCAGGTTGCGGAACATGGCCTTTTCGCACAGCACGGGCACGCGGTACTCCATGCACAGCATGGACAGCGCGAAGTGGGACGAGGGGACCGTGGCGATATAGGCGCAGTCGATGTCCTCGTTTTCCAGCAGCGCCTCGTAGCTGCCGTAGGCATGCGCGATGCCGTGCGCCTCCGCGAAGGCGCGCGCGCGCTCCTCGCTGCGGCTGGCGACCGCGGCGACCTCGCAGCCCGCAAGCCGCGCCGCCTCGACGAACTTGACCGCAATTTTGCCCGCTCCCAGTATTGCAAACCTGAACATAGCTAAACCCTCCGGATTCATAATCTGACTACCTGAATTTTACATGCGCCGGGCGGCGTTGTCAATGCTCATTGTAAAATACCGGTGGCAAATCAGCACAAAATTACAGCCCAAATGCTGAAACGCTTCCGCTGGCCCCGGATATGTTGTATAATGATGCCAAAATGAAGCGCCGCATATCGCGGCGGCGCACTGCCGCTCCGCAAGGGCCCGGGCGGCGCTGCCGCGCAGCGCGGCGGAAGGGGGAATGGAGCATGTTTTCCAGGAAATTCGTGGCGGCCACGCGCGAGGTCAGCTCGTATGAGCGCCCGCAGCCCGCGCCGCTCATGCGCCGCAGCTTCTGCGTGGACGAGGCCGTGCGCGCCGTGCGCCTGACGATAGGCGCGCCGGGGTTTTACGAGCTCACGCTCAACGGTAGGCGCATCACGCGCGGCCACCTCGCGCCCTATATATCTAATCCCGATCATTACATATACTATGACGAATACGACCTGACCCGGCTGGTGCGCCCGGGGCGAAACGTCATGGGCATAGTGCTGGGCAACGGCATGCAGGACTGCTTCTGCGGCCACGTGTGGGACTTTGAAAAGGCGGCCTGGCGGGGCTCGCCGCGGGTGGCGTTTGCGCTGGAGCTGGAGCGAGAGGAGGGCACCCGGACGATAGAGGCCGATTCCGAGGTGCGCGTCAATGCCTCGCCCATATACTTCAATGACCTGCGCTCGGGCGAGCGGTACGACGCGCGGCGCGAGATACCCGCCTGGGACAGCCCGGAGCTGGACGACTCGAGCTGGGCGCGGGCGATAGCGGTGGAAGCGCCGCGCGGCGAGCCCCGGCTGGGCGGGCACGCGCCGGTAACGATTGAGCGCGAGCTTGGGCCCATCAGCGTGCGCCGGGGCCGTGTGAGCTTTGCGGACACGCCGCGCAGCGACGTAAGACCGCAGCAGGTGGCCCAGCCCGACGACGAGCGCGTGCAGGAGGGCTGGCTGTACGACTTCGGCGAGAACAACGCCGGCGTGTGCCGCCTGCGCATAAGGGGCGAGCGCGGCCAGAAGGTGGTCATGCAGTTCGGCGAGCTGCTCGCGCCCGACGGCGGGCTGGACATGCGCACGATGCAGTTCATGCCCACGGGCTTCAATCAGCGCGACGTGTACATACTGAAGGGCGACCCCGAGGGCGAGGTCTTTACGCCTTCATTCACCTACCATGGGTTCCGCTATTGCCTTGTGGCGGGCCTTGACGACGCCCAGGCGACGCCGCAGGCGCTCACGTACCTGGTGATGCACGGCGACTTTGCGCAGCGTGGCGGCTTTGACTGCTCGGACGAGCTGGCCGAGCGCCTGTTCGCCGCCACGCAGCGCTCCGACCTGTCGAACTTCTACTACTTCCCGACCGACTGCCCGCACCGCGAGAAGAACGGCTGGACGGGCGACGCGTCGGTCTCGGCCGAGCAGTTCATGCTGATGTACTCCATGGAGGACAGCCTGCGCGAGTGGCTGACGGACGTGCGCCGCGCGCAGCGCGAGGACGGTGCGCTGCCCGGCATAGTGCCCACGGGCGGCTGGGGCTACGACTGGGGCAACGGCCCGGCCTGGGACGCGGCGCTCATCAACCTGCCCTTCTATATATGGAAGTACCGGGGCGACGAGCGGGTCGTGCGCGAGAACGCCACCGCCATGCTGCGCTACATAGACTACATATACACGCGGCGCGACG
>JBJEUC010000345.1:0-2742 GCA_051883635.1 Candidatus Fimadaptatus sp. | reverse complement strand
ATCCCCCTATCCCTCCTTGGCCGCCGGAGGCTGCCACATGGCTGCTGCCGCAGCCCAAAGCGGCGCAAGGACGCACCGCGAAGTTCACAAGGCAACGATAGAACGCAAAGCACCACACCCACCCTTTGCAACAAGGCAGAGCACCACGCCAGAACGCCGCGCCCCGCCGCCTCCAACCCCCAGCGGAGCGGCGGCGGTACAAAGGGGTAAGAAGAGAATCCAAGGAGGGAGTAGGGGGAACTCGCAATCCCCCTATCCCTCCTTGGCCGCCGGAGGCTGCCACACGGCTGCTGCCGCAGCCAAATGCGGCGCAAGAAAGCGCCACAAAGACACCAAGTCAACATCAGAACGCAAAGCACCGCAAAACCCCTTGCCCGGTCGGCAGCACTCCGCGCCAGAACGCACCCCAAAAACGCACAATAAAAGAGCGCCGCCCACGCGCCGCTCTTTCCAAGACCCCCGGATGCGGGCACACCCACCCGCATCCGCACCCAATATTCAGCTCAAAAGCGCCTTGTCGGAGGCAAACTGCTCGCCGCTCACCTTCTCGAACTGATGCAGCAGATCCTCCACCGTCAGGCGGCGCTTCTCCTCGCCCCGTATGTCGAGTATGCACTTGCCCTCGTGCATCATTATCAGACGGTTGCCGTGCACTATCGCGTCGCGCATGTTGTGCGTTATCATCATGGTGGTCAGCTTGTCGCGGCCCACTATCTCCTCGGTGGCGTCCAGCACCTTGGCGGCCGTCTTGGGGTCCAGCGCCGCGGTGTGCTCGTCCAGCAGCAGCAGCCTGGGCCGCTTGAGCGCGGCCATCAGCAGCGTTATCGCCTGACGCTGGCCGCCCGAAAGCAGGCCGACCTTGGTGGTCATGCGCGCCTCCAGCCCCAGCCCCAGCGTGGCCAGCTGGCGGCGGTACTCCTCGCGCTCGGCGTTGGTGATGCCCCGGCGCAGCGTGCGGCGCTGGCCCCGGCGCATGGACAGCGCCATGTTTTCCTCTATCCACATGTCGGCGGCCGTGCCCATCATCGGGTCCTGGAACACGCGGCCGATGTACTTGGCGCGCTTGTATTCGGGCAGGTGGGTCACGTCTATGCCGTCTATCAGTATGGAGCCGCCGTCCACCGGCCATACGCCCGCCACGGCGTTGAGCAGCGTGGACTTGCCCGCGCCGTTGCCGCCTATCACCGTTACAAAGTCGCCGTCGTTGAGCGTGAGCGACACGCCGCACAGCGCGCGCTTCTGGTTGATGGTGCCGGCGTTGAAGGTCTTGTAAACGTCCCTTATCTCGAGCATGTCACTTCACCGCCTTTCGGGTGCCGTGCGAAAAGTAGCGCGCCTTGAGGTGCGGTATGGACAGGAACACGCCCACCACCAGCGCGGTAAGGAGCTTGAGGTCGTCGGTGTTGAGGCCCAGCCACAGCACCACCTGTATTACCAGATAGTACAGCACCGCGCCCAGCGCCACACCCAGGAGCTTGAGCGCAAAGTTGCTGAACAGCTTGCCGAACACAACGTCGCCTATTATGACCGCCGCCAGGCCTATCACTATCGCGCCGCGGCCCATGTTGATGTCGGCAAAGCCCTGGAACTGGGAGTACAGCGCGCTGGACAGCGCGACGATGCCGTTGGAGAGCATCAGGCCCAGCACCTTGTTGAAGTTTGTGTTTATGCCCTGCGCGCGCGCCATGTTCATGTTGGAGCCGGTCGCGCGCAGCGAGCAGCCCAGCTCCGTGCCGAAGAACCAGTACAGCACCACTATCAGCACCGTGACCACCAGCGCGGCTATCGCGATGGACTGCGGCACGTACAGAAGCGACACCAGCAGGTTGTACTTGCGCACGTTTATCGCCTGGTTGGGCGAGCCCAGTATGCGCAGGTTGATGGAATACAGCGCCAGCTGGGTGAGTATGCCGGCCAGTATCGCCGGTATGCCCATGAACGTGTGGAATATGCCCGTTATCAGCCCCGCCAGCACGCCCGCAATGAACGCGCACAGAAGCGCCACGTATATGTTGCAGCCGCTGGTCATGAGCACTACGAATACGGCGCCGCCGGTACACATGGTGCCGTCCACCGTAAGGTCCGCCACGTCGAGTATCTTATAGGTTATGTAAACGCCAATGGCCATTATGCCCCATATAAGCCCCTGCGCGCAGGCGCCCGGCAGGGCGTTGAATAGCGCCATAATGTTCACGCGATAATTCCCCCGTTCGTACTTTGTGCCACAGTCCTTAACGCAAAACGAACCGGGCGACGCAGTCAGGAGCCGCGCCGCTCGGATAAAGGTACAGGCTATGCTCGATTACAGTTATCAGCCCTCGGCCGCTATCGCAACGTAGTCCTCGGGCGGGGTGATGCCCAGCTCAGCGCATATCTCAGCGTTGTACTCCTTGGTGACCTCGGGAGCGTACTGTATGGGCATGGTGGTTATGTCCGCACCGTTTACCAGTATCTCGTAGGCCATCTCGCCCGCCGCGTAGCCGATGTCGTAGTAGCTTATCGACAGGGTGGCCACGCCGCAGCCGGCGCATATGCCCTCTTCACCGGCGATGACCGGCACCTTGGCGGGCAGGCAGATGTTGTTGATGACCTCGGTGTTGTTGGCCGCGGTATTGTCGGTGGGGATGTAGATGACGTCGCTGGAATCGCAGGCGCTGGTGGCAACGGAAGCGATATCGTTGGAGTCGGTGAAGCCGAAGCGCTCTACCTCATAGCCGTAGCTCTCCAGGTAGGGGGTGATGA
>JBJEUC010000344.1:0-2744 GCA_051883635.1 Candidatus Fimadaptatus sp. | reverse complement strand
CGCATTTGCAGGCTGCGATATCCAAGCTGCACCGGGCGTTCAACTTTGGCGATGTATTGGCATAGCATCACGTCCCATAGCATCACGTCCATCCGCTCGCACATCGCAGCCTTCCTACAGAATGCAATCCTCCTCTAGCGCAAGTTCATCGGCTGCGGCGCATTTGCAGGCTGCGATATCCAAGCTGTACCGGGCGTTCGCATTTGACAATGTATTTGCATAGCGTCATGCAACGTGGGCCGTTCCACCTGCCTACGCAGGGCGTTCCAGGCATAGCAAAGCGCCCATGGCAAACGCCATGGGCGCACCCGCTTCCCCAGGCTCCCTGCATCCCGCAGGTCCCCATCTCTCCGTCCGCCATGCCCCGGCGCGCGCGGCAGCAGCCCCGCACTGCCGCGACTGCTCGCCTTCCCCGTGCGGCAGCTCCATCACTTGAGGTTGATGAACGCCAGCCCCACCAGGCAGACCGCCACGCCGACCAGCTTGTTCCATGTGAGCGCCTCCTTATAGAGCAGCCACCCCACGAACAACAGCACGACCGCCAGAAAGGCGCTCTGCACGACCGTCGCCGTGCTGACCGGCCACCCGGCCCGGTAGGCGTACAGCCAGCCCGCCTCCAGCCCGACCAGCACTATGCCGAACGCGAACGGCGCCCAGTTGAGCCTGCTCAGCTCCTGCGCAAGGCTTCCGTGCGGGTTCTGCACGAAGTACAGCGCCAGCGAGACCAGCGCCGCCACGCCGTATGTCACGGCCAGCGACGCGAACGGGCTGAGGCCCTCCGGCTGGGACTTGGCGCATATCTGATACACCGTATTCGAGACAACTACCAACGCTATTGGCCACACATAGCCCAGCACTGCTCATCCCTCCAGTTAACTCATGTGTCCCGGCGCGCGCAGGGTGCCCCTGTTCAGAACGTGAGCCGCATGTCATGCCACACCGCGCCGCCGTGCGTGGAGGCCGATATGCCCTCGTCCACAAAGCCGAAGCGCGCGTAGTAGTGCACCAGCGCGTCCTTGCAGGTGAGCACCAGCCCGCGCCGCCCCTGCGCCCGAGCGTCGGCGATGGCGCGTTCGAGCAGCCGCCCGGCGCAGCCCCTGCGCCGGTAGGCGGGCAGCGTGTTCACACCGAATATCATCTGCCACGCGCCGCGCTCGTCGTGCATGTCCGCGCGCTCGTACATCTCGTCGGTCAGCTGCTCGCAGTCGGTCGTCATGCCGTCCACGAAGCTCACCACCCTGCCGCCCTGCTCCATGAGCCAGAAATGGTCCGCATACGCCTCCAGCCGCGCCCGTATGGCCTCGCGCGAGGCCGCCTCGGCCGGCGGGAAGCACTCCGCCTCCACCTCGGCCAGCGCGTCCAGGTCCTCCGGCCGCGCCGTGCGTATCGTCATGCCGTCCATTGCGTTCACAGTGCGAATCTCTCCTTTATCATTTGGGCCGCCTGCCCGGCGGACAGGTCGGTATTGTCTATGCGCATGTACCTCTCGCCCAGCATATCCAACTCGCCCGGCAGCGAGTTTAGCCGGTACCTGCCCTCGATGGTCTCAAACAGCCAGTCGGAGCGCTTGATATCGCGCTTGGAGGGCTTGTTGAGCAGGCGGTTCTCGCTGTGGTTGCGCTCCCAGCGCACGTCCTTATGCGCCTCCAGCTCCACGTAGTACACCTGCGCCCCGCGCGAGGCGAACAGCTCCTCCACGTCCCGTATGTACTTCCAGTCGCCCGGCTCGTCGAACGCCCACATGTAGGTGAACACCATGCCGTACTCGTCGCTCTTTGAGAACGAATCGAATATCTCGTGCCGGAACAGCTCGGTGAGCCGCGCGCGTTCGGCCGGCATGCTGTCGAACAGGTCGCTCACCACGTCTATGGTCATGTGGTTGTGGAACAGCTTCATCCCCGTCAGCCTGCACAGCTCCTGTCCCACCGTCATCTTGCCCACCGCGTGCGGGCCCGTGATTATGACCAGCTTCATGTCGTCCTCTCCTTTCATTGCGCGCGGATACGCAAACGGGCAGCGCGTGAACGCGCCGCCCGCAGACTCTCCGCCGTTTACATCTTCTCGGTAGCTTCCACGCCTATGAGGCTCAGGCCAATGCCTATCACCTCGCGCACAGCCCTGGTCACCGCCACGCGCGCCGCGCTCACGGCCGGCTCGCAGTCCAGTATGCGATGCTCATAGTAGAACTTGTTGTACGCCTGCGCCAGGTCCACGGTAAAGCGCGTTATCAGCGAGGGCTCGTTGCGATGCGCGGCCTCGCGCACCAGCGCCGGGAACTGCTCCAGCAGGCGCACCACGTCCTGCGCCTCGGCGTCGGCCAGCGCGGAGTAATCGGGCGCGGGCAGCTCGCCCGTCACCTTGGCCAGCACCGAGCAGCAGCGCGCGTAGGTGTACTGCACGTAGGGGCCGGTCTCGCCGTCGAAGTTGAGCGCCCTGTCCCACCAGAAGTCTATGTCCTTTATGCGTCCCGCGCTCAGCGCGAAGAACACCACCGCGCCTATGCCGACCTTGCGGGCGACGCCGTCCTTGTCCTCCAGGTTCGGGCTCTTCTCGTCGATTATCGCGCGCGCCTTTTCCACCGAGCGCTTGAGCAGCTCGTCCAGGTAGATGACGTGGCCGTGGCGCGTGCTGAGCGCCTGACCCTCGTACGACACCATGCCGAAAGATACGTGCTCCAGGTCCCTGGCCCAATCGTATCCCATGAGCTCGACCACCTTGAACAGCTGGCGGAAGTGCAGGTCCTG
>JBJEUC010000343.1:0-2745 GCA_051883635.1 Candidatus Fimadaptatus sp. | reverse complement strand
AGTTGAATACGATGTTGACCAGGTTCGAGGTGATGTTGACCTTCATGGTCGTGCGCGTGTTGCCTATGCCGCGCAGCGCCGCGTTTATGCACAGCGTCATGGCGTTTACGGGCAGCACGGCGGTCATTATGCGGAAGTAGGTGTTGGCGTCCTCTATCGTGTCGGCCTCCGCGCCCGCCAGCTGCATCAGCTGCCGCGAGAATTGCAGCGCTATCACCATTATCACGACCGACAGCGCGAGGATTATCACCAGCGCGTTGCGCAGCACCTGGTTTGCGTCGGCCTGCCGGCCCTCGCCCTTGCGCCGGGCCACCAGCGCGGTCACGCCTATGTTGAGCGCGAAGAACAGCGCCAGCAGCAGCATCCGCGGCTGGCCCACCAGCCCGACGGCGGCTATCGCCGCGTCGCCGCAGGTGCCCACCATCATCGTGTCGACGGAGTTGATGAGGCTTATCAGCACCAGCTCCATGACCGAAGGCAGGGCGATGTTTATTACGTCCTTGTAAGCCTGCTTTGTCGTGGGCAGATCGCCCTGCACCAGGTCGGGCTTTATCATGCCTTGTACCTGAAACAATCCCTTTAAGCGCGCAAACATCACATTTCCTCCTCGACATACTCTTATAAGTATATCACTCGTGACTGATGAATACAATGCTTAATTGCTTAAATTGTCGGGCCGCGCGCATTATCCGCCGGGGTCAGCCCGCCGCGCAGGCGCGGAATCACGCGCCGCGTGCGCGCATATATATAGTAAGCGGAGCCCTGTCTCCGCACCGCGCTCCGCAGGGAGCGGAATTTTTGTGCGCTACTGTATAATATGAGGCCGCTTTTGTACCGAATATGGGGAAAAGTGGAACAAAACTGCGAATGTTTACCTGATTTTTGGTTAAAAGTGGAGTGCAGAGCCCAAAATCGCCCATACCGGGCAGGAGAAGTGCAGCCCGATGGCGAAACCATTACGCCGGATGCGACGTTGCATCCGACCAAGGATTATTCATCCAGGCTCAGAAAGGAAGATAGCGATGGCAAACAACAATAGACTGGGCGTTCATCCGGGCATGCGCGTTTCCGCGCAGCAGGTGGCGCTGATAGTCGTGAGCATACTCGCGCTGATATTCATGATAACGACTCTGGCGGCCTTCAACACCCGCGCCGACGCCGACCGCGTCGAGGACGAGCGCTACGGGCTGCTCATGGCCCGCTTCGACGACGAGGTGAGTGCCCTTGACATACTGCTCAGGCAGCAGGAGAACGAGTCCGGAGACGCGCGCGTGGCGACGCTGCACGAAATGATAAAGCACATTTACGCCGCCGACGCGCTGAGCATATACAAGGTGGAGGCCTTTGGCGGCGACGCCCTGATGACGACCGAGACCTACACCGAACTTACCGAGCTGGTAGATCAGTGCATCATGCAGCTGCAGTCGGGCAACCGCCCGGATCAGCAGCTGGCCGAAGTGAGCGCGGCGCTGGCGGCCCTGCGCGGCGGCGCGGACGAGGCTTAGACGGCGGCGGATGCCCCATACTGCCTGAATGAAATAATCGCCGGTTTCCCCAAAAGAGCGCGCAGCGGGCGTTTGCCTGCGGCGCGCTCTGATTGTCCCGTTCCCGGAGAGTGCGGTAGGGCACGCAGGCCCTCCCGCGCCGCAATCGAACCCTGCAGCGCGCGGCAATGTCTTCGGAAGGGAGCTCGCCTTCCCGGCGAAGAAATGCTTCCCCGCCGCTTCCGCGCCCGTGAATCCGCAGAGCCTTAGCGGCGGGTGAGCCTGCTCCCTCGCCGCCGGCTTGTCAGAATCATTTACCGAGCTGATGAGCGCGCAGCGGGCGTTTGCCTGCGGCGCGCTCTGCTCGTCCCGTTCCCGGAGAGCACAAGAGGGCACGCAGGCCCTTCTGCGCCGTAATCGAACCCTGCAGCGCGCGGCAATTTCTTCGGAAGTGGAGCCCGCCTTCCCGGAGAAGAAATGCTTCCCGCAGCTTCCGCGCCCGTGAATCCGCAGGGCCTCAGCGGCGGGTGAGCCTGCTCCCTCGCCGCCGGCTTGTCAGAATCATTTACCGAGCTGATGAGCGCGTATCAGGCGTTTGCCCGCGGCGCGCTCTGCTTTTGCCGCAAATATTGCGCCCGCATCTTGCATGAGCGGCAGCTTTGGGTTACAATAAACTAGGCCGGTTTGACTTGGGCTGACCGGCGGCATCAGCAGGGGAGGATGTGAGGCGGTGGAGAACACGGCGTCCGCGGCGCGCGGCCGTATAAGGCAGAGTCGGCGCGCGCGCGATATACCCAATTACCTGGACACGCTGGACGGCTTTCGGGCGGCGGCCACGCTCATGGTCATGCTGTTCCACTATTGGCAGCAGTCGTGGGTGGGGTTCAGCTGGCGCGTGCAGCTGGGGTCATATGCGTTCAATATAAGCCTCGAGCCCTTCATAACCAGCGGCGGGCTGGGCGTCGAGATACTGTTCCTGCTCAGCGGCTTTTGCCTGTACTATCCGCTGGCGATGGACCCGCAGCGGCCCTTCAACGCGCGGGAGTTTGCCTACAAGCGCTTCGTGCGCATAATGCCCAGCTACTACCTGTGCTTTCTGGTGGGCGCGGTGCTGTATCTGGGCTGCATGCCCTGGGCCGATATGCGCATGTACCAGATGAGCGACCGCGAGTGGTGGTATCACTTCGTCGGCGGGCTGTTCTTTGGCCAGACGGCCACGCCGCGCATGTTCACCAACCCGTTCAACGGCGTGCTGTGGTCG
>JBJEUC010000342.1:0-2746 GCA_051883635.1 Candidatus Fimadaptatus sp. | reverse complement strand
GCGCAACGGGCTGGACCGCCCGATAGACGGCGCGTACAACGGCTGCCAGTTCGCGCGGGGCGGCTGGGTGCAGTACGACTTCGGCGCGCCCGTGCGCCTGGGCCGCGTGCGCCTGGTGCTGGACAGCGACCTCAACCGCGAGACCGAGCCCGAGCCTATGTTCCGCCTGAAGCGCGGCATGATACACAACCGCCCGCTCAACTGGCCGGACTGCTGCGTGCCGCGCACGCTGGCGCGCGCCTACCGGCTGGAGGGCGTCGCGGAGGACGGGAGCCTCTTCCCGCTCGTCGAGGTGAGCGACAACCATCAGCGCCTGTGCGTACACGACGTGGATGCGCGGGCGTGCGGCGTGCGGCTCACACTGCTGGACACCTGGGGCCGCGAGCAGTGCGGCGTGTTCTCGTTTGACGTGGAGGAGAGGTAAGGCGGAAGGATTGACAAAGGCGGACCGATGGCATATGGGCGCGGCGAGGCGCTGGCACAGTATGCCGAATCGCGGATGCGAGGTCTGCTGAACCGATGCCATCCATTTCAGCAGAAGGCCGAAAGATGCAGGGCGCAGCGAAGTGAGCCGCGCCCTGCGCGCTGCTCCGGGCAGGATGCGGCGTATGAAGTCTGGTCGGAAGATGACGGCGGCGGGGCGGTTTCACGTTATGACGAATCGCACGATGCGAGTCGTCCCTACCACACACGAACCGCATATCCCCATAAGACCTTCATGCTGAAAGTGCCCTGCCTTCGCAGGCAAACCAATCGGGCTGCGGCGCAATGGCCGCAGCCCGTTTTTTGTCGCAGGTCCATGAGCGCATGAGTGCTATGCCGGTATGCCGTAGCAACGGTCGTGCCCCTGGGCGAAGTCCGCGCCCGGGAGCGTTATGCCGCGCGGCCCACATCCCGCCATGCGTCAGCGGTTGAGATGGCCGCGCGCGCCCCATTCCTGCATTTCGATTATGTTGTAGTACTGCCGCTCGACCGGTATGCCCAGCATCGCGGCGAACTCGGCCGAGAGCGTGGCGACGAACTCGTCCTTGGCCTCGTAGGGCGACGCCTTCATCACGCGCATGTCGACGAATATCAGCTCGCGCTTTTCGCCGCCCATGAACATGTCGCGGCCGGCGGATATCTCTATCAGGGTATTGTCGCGGGTCTTGCCGGGCAATATGGGCATATGGCTGGCTATCATCGCGGCCAGCTCTTCCTTCTGCGCATCGGTCAGCTTCTTGCCAATATGAACGTTGATAAAGGGCATAATAAGTACCTCCCCCAATAAATTTACCAAATTATACCATAAACGCCCGTCCGGTGCAATAAGCCCCCGCGCCCGGACGATTATTTTGGCCCAAACAGGGCCAGAATATATGCGGAGGAAGTCGAAGCATGAAGAAGGGGATAAGGCGCGCCGGCATGGCGGTGCTGGCGCTGGGGGCGGCGCTGGGCCTGGCGCTGGCCTGCTGCGGCGCGAGGTACGCCGCGCTCGTAAGCGCCGTCGCCCGGGAGGGCGGCGCGGACGCGGTGTGCTGCGCGCTGGTGTACGGGCGCGAAATGAGCGATGCGGAGCTTGCGCGGGCGCAGGAGCGCCTGGGGCCGGAGCTGAGGCTTGCGCGCGGCGCGCAGGGTCGGGTATACGGCTGCTTTGCCGCTGCGACCCCGGCGGCGGGCGCGCTGTGCGAGCTGCGACTGCGCGGCGAGCTGGGGCTGGGCGCGCGCGCGGACAGGTGGTGCTGCGCGCGGGGCGGCACGGGCTTTGAGGGTGGGCACGAGATAGCGCCCAGGCCGCGCGGCGCGGGCAGCACGCCCCTGCGCGTTGTGGAAAGGCTGCTGGCCGGACAGGGCGAGCGGGCGGCGGTATATGGCGACGCGCGCTCGGCGTCGGCGCGGGGCGAAAGATACCATGCGGCGGCGCGGGCGGGCGCGAATATCGAGTACATGCTCGCGGAAGGCTATCTGCCGGTGGACTATTGACGAGCGGAGGGCGCATATGGAGATGTGGGAAATAGAGGGCGGACTGCCGCTCAGGGGCGAGGTGCGCGTTTCGCGGGCCAAAAACGCCGTGCTGCCGCAGATGGCGGCGGCGCTGCTCACGGAGGAGCCGGTGCGGATACTGGAGGCCCCCGAGCTTACGGACGTGGGCCGCATGGCGCAGATGCTGCTGGACCTGGGCTGCAGCGTGCGCGCCGAGGAGGGTCGACTGGAGATACGCTGCGCCGCCCCGCGCATTGCGGGCTCGGGCGCGCTGGAGGGGCATACGCGGGCCTCGGTGCTGGCGCTGGGGCCGCTGCTGGCGCGCTGCGGCGAGGCGCACCTGGCGCTGCCGGGCGGCTGCCGCATAGGCGCGCGGCCCATAGACATCCACCTGAGCGGGCTGGAGGCCATGGGCGCGCGCGTGACGGTGGACGGCGGGCGGGTGTGCGCGCAGGGCAGGCTGCACCCGGCACGCTGCCGCCTAAAGCTGGCCAGCGTGGGCGCGACCGAAAACCTGATGCTGGCGGCGGCGCTCACGCCGGGCGAGACGGTGATAGAGAACGCCGCCTGCGAGCCGGAGATACTCGACCTGGGGCGTATGCTGCGCAGCATGGGCGCCGGGGTCGAGGGCGCCGGGGGCTACGCCGTGCGGGTGCGCGGCACGGCGCGGCTGCATGGCGCGGAGCATACGCCCATATTCGACCGCATTGAGGCCGGTACGCTCCTGTGCGCGGCGGCGGCCGTGGGCGGCGAGGTGCTGGTGGAGGGCGCGCAGGCGGCGCAT
>JBJEUC010000341.1:0-2749 GCA_051883635.1 Candidatus Fimadaptatus sp. | reverse complement strand
AAAAGACCTTCTCCCGGGCGCAGCTGATGGACGAATTCTGGGGCGTGGACAGCGATACGAGCCTGCGCGCCGTGGACGTGTACATAACCAAGCTGCGCGACAAGTTCTCGGAGTGCGACGGCTTCAGGATAGTCACCGTGCGGGGCCTGGGCTACAAGGCGGTGCTGGCATGAAGCAGCCGGTCTATAAGGTACGCAGCAGCTACGTGTCGCCGGTCATCTGGGGGCTAACTCTGTGCGTGGTGCTGCTCATCGGCGGGCTGCATACCGGCATGATACTGCTGCTCAATATGTTTCAGGTCAACGGCGTGCTGTCGACCGGCATAGTGCTGCTCTACTGGCTCGTGATAGCCCTGGCGTTCACCATATTCACCCGCTGGCAGATGAAGAAGGCCTATGAGGAGCCGGTGCGGCAGATAGCGGAGTTCGCGTCGCAGATAGCCAAAGGGGACTTCTCGCTGTACCTTCCGCCCAATCATTCCGCCGAGCGATACGACTTTCTGGACATGCTCATACTGGACCTGAACAGGATGGTGGAGGACCTGGGCTCCATAGAGACGCTCAAGACGGAGTTCTTCTCAAACGTCTCCCATGAGATAAAGACGCCCCTGGCCGTGATCCAGAACACGGCGGAGCTCTTGCAGGGCGAGGACATGACGTCGGAGCAGCTCCAGAAGGTGCAGACGATACTTCAGGCGTCCCGGCGCCTGTCCTCGCTGATAACCAACATACTGAAGCTGAACAAGCTGGAAAGGCAGACCATAGTGCCGCAGCCGGAGCGGTACGACCTGTGCCTGCAGCTGAGCGAATGCGCATTGCAGTTCGAGCGCGTCTGGGAGGAGAAGGAGATAGCCTTCGAGGCCGAGCTGGACGACCGGGTGACGATACGGGCCGATGAGAGCCTGATGGAGCTGGTCTGGACGAATCTGCTGTCCAACGCCTTCAAGTTCACGGGCAGGGGCGGCACGGTGGCCCTGCGCCAGACGACGGAGGAGGACGCCGTCGTGGTCGAGGTATCCGATACGGGCTGCGGCATGAGCGAGGAGACGCTCCGGCGCATATTCGACAAGTTCTACCAGGGCGATACCTCCCACTCGACCGAGGGCAACGGCCTGGGCCTGGCGCTGGTGCAGCGCATACTGCAGCTGATGAACTGCACGATAGCTGTCAGCAGCGTGCCGGGCGCGGCATCGACCTTCACCGTGCGCATCCCCCTCGAATCTGAGCCAAAGGAGTCCTGAGTATTGGAAGAAAATACACGAACTGCCCCGGCCTTTGTCGCCTATGAATACAAGGAGACGACGGTGGAGAGCAGGCGCGCCGCCGAATACCTCGACGGCTACGAGAGCTTCGGCTGGGAGCTGTATGACGCCCGCGAGACGCCCGCAGGCCCTCCCGGCGTGCCGGGCGCGGAGGGCATGACGACGCTCCGGCTGCGGCGCGACCGCCGCATCGTCAATCGAACGGAGCTTACGCGGCTCCAGCGCCAGTTCGAGGCGTGCCTGCGGGAGGTGCAGACGCTGGAGAACTCCCGGGACGTCCACGCCACGATATGCGGGCTCTGCGCCGGCGTGGTCGGGCTGGCGTTTCTGTTCTGCGCCGCGTTCACTGCGGTGACGGCGCAGGCGCCGAGCTGGATGAACATACTGCTGGCCATACCGGGCGCGGCCTGCTGCGCGGCGGCGCTGCCGGTCTACCGGCGCGTGTACCGCAGGCGGGAGCGCGAGGTGGAGCCGCTGCTGGATGCAAAGCATGAGGAGATATGCGCAATCTGCGAAAAGGGACACCGCCTCACCAATGCCTGAACGCCCGGCAGTGCGCGCAACTAATATTGCAGCAATGAGACCCGAACAAAACTCAAATGCCGCGCATGTATAATGAAGGTGCAGTCGGGGAGCTGTAATATATAAGGAAAGGAATGACCCCAAATGGCAGAAGAGAAGAAGGGTTTCTTTGCACAGGCTTTCGAGGATATGAAAAAGAGCGCGACCGCCCAGCACGAGGTGGACAAGGCGCAGTTTGCCGCGGTAAAGGCGGAGAACAGGGCCAACTGGGAGGAGGCGAAGCTCTCCCCCGCGCAGAAGGCCGCCCAGCGCCAGGCCGAGCTGAACGGGCAGCTGGAGGAGGCCAAGGCGCGCATCGCCGAGGCCAACGCGCGCATAGACGCCGCCCGGAACGCCCGCAGGGAGCAATGAACGTCATACCTCTGTGGCACCATAAAGGCGCATCCGCTTACCGGCGGGTGCGCCTTTCGCATGTCCGGTGGCGGGCGGGCGCGGCCATGCGGCTTTGCGCCTTCCCGGCCACCGCGGCGAGGGCGGCGGAGGGGCCCGCAGCCTTCGGATGCAGCCGGTCGGCAATTCATATTAGGGAAACAGTTCTCAGATGTTTCATCAACATTCGGCGTATATAATCCAATCGTCGCCAGGAAAGGCGCGGCATATTGAATCGCAAATCGCAAAAAACCAAATACCGGAACAAGGAGGGAGCAAGCATGGTCGCCAGGATAGTAGTCGTGGCAGTAGTAGTGGTCGTGGTAGTCGCAGCCGTCGTCATTGCCAGGAAGAAGCGGGGCTGAGCGCAGGCCGGGCGGCAAATTGAAGGGCTGCCGGGCGCACAAATGGCTCGCATCAATCGTCGCAAGTAAAGGCGCGGCATATCGAATCGCAAATCACAAAAAACCAAATACCGGAACAAGGGGAGAGAAAGCATGGTCGCCAGGATAGTAGTCGTGGCAGTAGTCGTGGTCG
>JBJEUC010000340.1:0-11376 GCA_051883635.1 Candidatus Fimadaptatus sp. | reverse complement strand
GCAAGGAATAGCATTCAGCTATCCGACCACTTCACGTACAAAAGGCTGTTCCGGTTCGTGCTAGCCCCGATATGCACTATGCTCTTTTCGTCCGTTTACAGCATCGTGGACGGCTTTTTCGTCTCCAACTGCGCCGGCAATACCGCCTTTGCCTCGCTCAACCTCGTCATGCCCTATATCATGATGGTCGCGGCGGTCGGCTTCATGTTCGGCACCGGGGGCACGGCGCTGGTGGCGTTTCAGTTGGGGCTGGGCGAGCAGAAAAAGGCCCGGGAATACTTCTCGCTCATAGTCTATACGCTCATCGCGGCCGGCATTGTCCTTGCCGCGACGAGCATGCTCCTTGCGCCCGGCATTTCCAGGCTGCTCGGCGCCAGCGAGGCCATGCTGCCCTTTTGCGTTGAGTATCTGAGGATAAGCATGGTCGGCATCGTGTTTTTCATGCTGCAAAACCTGTTCCAGTCGTTTTTGGTGACCGCTGAGAGAGCGCGGCTGGGCTTTGCCATAACACTGATGGCGGGCTGCACCAACATAGCCCTGGACTGGCTTTGGGTGGGCGTATATGACCTGGGAATATCCGGCGCGGCATGGGCGACCGTCGTCAGCCAGATGATAGGCGGCATCGTGCCGTTTGCCTACTTCCTGCTTGCCCGCTCCAGCGTGATAAGGCTGACCGGCACGCATTTCGATGCGAAAGTCATCGTCAAGACCTGCACCAACGGCGCAAGCGAGTTCCTGTCCAACATATCGGCGTCGATAGTCGGCTTTCTGTACAACCTGCAGCTGATGCGCTACATCGGCGAAAACGGCGTTTCCGCATACGGCGTCATCATGTATGTATCGTTCATATTCGTGGCGATATATATTGGATATTCCATGGGCGTCTCGCCCATAATAGGCTTTAACTACGGCGCGGGAAACAAGCCTGAGCTGCAGAACATGTTCCAAAAGAGCGTCGTCACGCTTTCCGTTGCGAACATAACTATGTTCATACTGGCCGAAAGCCTGGCCGCGCCCCTGTCCGGTATATTCGTCGGCTACAATCCGGAGCTCAACGCGCTGACCACGCGCGGCATGATGATATATTCGGTGGCCTTTCTGGCCATGGGCTACAACATATTCGCCTCGGCGTTCTTTACGGCCCTGAGCAACGGTCGGGTCTCGGCCATACTGTCCATCGTGCGCACGCTGGCTGCTCAGCTCGTCATGATATACCTGCTGCCGGCCATACTGGGCGTGGATGGGCTCTGGGCCGTCGTAATAGCGGTCGAGGCAATCAGTCTGGCCGTAACGGCGTATTACATACTGAAAAACCGGAACGTCTATGGCTACATGAAGCACTGGTGAGCCCGCTCGCCGACGCAAAGATCCCCCGTGCCAGTCACGGGGGATCTTGCTATGCTCCGCCTGTCTGCCGGGCGCTCGGGGCGCTCCCGGCCCCGGGCGTCAGTTCGCCGCGTCGCGCTCGGCTATCATGTCCTTCACCTTCATCAGGCGGGTCGTGGTGCCGCGCTCGTTCTCCTCCAGCTTCATCGTGATGGTGCGTATGGTCTCCTCAAACTGAGGTATCATCACGTACTCGAGGGCGTTCACGCGGCGGCGGGTCTTTTCTATCTCGTCGGCCAGCATGTCGCAGGTCTTTTCTATCTGCGTAAGGGCGATGAGGTCCGGCAGCACGTCTGCCAGCTGCGCTATCGCGCCGTCCAGCTCCGCCGAGGTCTGCACCAGGCCGTAGCTGAGCTGCGTTTCGCCCAGCGCGCTTTCGTCTATCCTGAAGGTGGGCACCTTGACCGACATTATGTTGGTCATTCCCACCTCCACGTCGGCGGTGCGCACCGGGTAGAGCAGCGCCTGCTCCAGCATGGAGGCGTCCATGGAGCCGCGGCACAGCGCGAACTCGCCCAGCGCCAGCCCCAGCTTTTCCTCGACCCTGAGCCGCAGGCGCTGGTTTTCGCGTATCAGCAGCACAAAGCGCCGCATCATCTCGTCGCGCTTGTCCTTGAGCAGCTTATGGCCGCGGGTGGCGGTCTTGAGCCGGCGCTTGAGCCGTGTCAGCTCCATGCGGGTGGGGTTGACTCTGAGTGCCGTCGCCATTATTCATCACCTTCCGCAGCGCCCATGTACTTGTCGAGCATGTCGTCGCGTATGCGCTTGAGTTCGCTGCGCGGCAGTATCCTGAGCAGCTCCCAGCCCAGATCCAGCGTCTGCTCGATCGAGCGGTTGGTATCGTAGCCCTGCGATACGTACTTTTCCTCGAACTCCTCGGCGAATTTGGCATAGAGCTTGTCCTCGTCGGACAGCGCCGCATCGCCCAGTATGACCGCCAGCTCCTTGGCGTCCTTGCCGCGCGAGTACGCGGCGAACAGCTGGTTCATCGTGGGGGCGTGGTCCTCGCGGGTCTTGCCCGCGCCTATGCCCTTGTCCTTCAGTCGGCTCAGCGAGGGCAGCACGTCTATCGGCGGCTCTATGCCGCGGCGGTACAGCTCGCGCGAGAGGATTATCTGGCCCTCGGTTATGTAGCCGGTCAGGTCGGGGATGGGGTGGGTCTTGTCGTCCTCGGGCATAGTCAGTATCGGTATCTGCGTGACCGAGCCCTTCTTGCCGCGTATGCGGCCGGCGCGCTCGTACATGGTGGCCAGGTCGGTGTACAGATAGCCCGGGTAGCCACGGCGGCCGGGGACCTCCTTGCGCGCGGCCGAGACCTCGCGCAGCGCCTCGGCGTAGTTGGTTATGTCGGTGAGTATCACCAGCACCTGCATGTCCTTTTCGTACGCCAGATACTCGGCGGCGGTCAGCGCCATGCGCGGCGTGGCTATGCGCTCTATGGCCGGGTCGTTGGCCAGGTTCATGAACAGCACGGCGCGGTCTATGGCGCCCGTGCGCCTGAAGTCGCTTATGAAGAAGTCGGCCTCCTCGAAGGTTATGCCTATCGCGCCGAACACGACGGCGAAGTTGGAGGAGTCGCCGCCCAGCACGCGGGCCTGACGGGCTATCTGCGCCGCCAGCTGCGCATGTGGCAGACCGCTGCCCGAGAACACGGGCAGCTTCTGGCCGCGCACCAGCGTGTTAAGGCCGTCTATCGCCGATATGCCGGTCTGTATGAACTCGTTGGGGTAGTCGCGCGCGGCGGGGTTTATGGGCGCGCCGTTCATGTCCAGGCGCATTTCGGGTATTATCTCGGGGCCGTTGTCGCGCGGGCGGCCCATGCCGTCGAACACGCGGCCCAGCATGTCCATGGACACGCTCAGCTCTATGCTGCGGCCCAGGAAGCGCGCCTTGCTGGTGGATATCTTCAGGCCCTGGCTGCTCTCGAACAGCTGCACCATGGCGCGGTCGCCGTCCACCTCCAGCACGCGGCCGGAGCGCTTTTCGCCGTTTTCCTGCTCTATTTCGACCAGCTCGTCGTACTTGACGCCGCTTACTCCCTCGACCAGCATCAGCGGGCCGACGACTTCACGTATAGTAGAATATTCCTTCAGCATCGTCAAACACCCTCCGTGAGCGCGCTCATCTGGTCGCTGAGTTCGCTTTCGATCTTGTCAAAGTCCTGAATGTTCTCCTCGGGTATGTACTTGGCGCGGCCTATGCGCTCGCGCACCGGCAGTCCCGCCACCCTGCTCAGCTCCGCGCCGGCGTCCAGCGCCGCGCTGCCGCGCTCCAGGTATTGCAGTATGAGCCGGAGCATGCGGTACTGCTTTTCGAGCGAGGTATAGGTATCCACGTCGTCAAACGCGTTCTGGTGCAGGTAGTCCTCGCGTATCATGCGGGCGACCTCCAGCTTCAGGCGGTCCTTCCAGCTCAGCGCGTCCACGCCCACCAGCTGGACTATCTCGTTGAGCTCGGCCTCGTCCTGCAGCGTGGCCATGGCCTGCTGGCGCAGCTGCATCCAGTCGGGAGCCACGTTGTCGGTGAACCAGCGCGAAAGCCTGTCAGCATACAGCGAATAGCTCTGCAGCCAGTCTATCGCCGGGAAGTGGCGCTTGTACGCCAGCGACGCGCTCAGGCCCCAGAACACCTTGACTATGCGCAGCGTGGCCTGGCTTACCGGCTCGGATATATCGCCGCCGGGCGGTGATACCGCGCCTATGGCCGATATCGCGCCGGTGCGGTCCTTGCTGCCCAGGCACTCCACCCAACCCGCGCGCTCGTAGAACTCGGCTATGCGGCTGGCCAGATACGCGGGGTAGCCTTCCTCGCCGGGCATCTCCTCAAGGCGGCCCGACATCTCGCGCAGGGCCTCGGCCCAGCGGGAGGTGGAGTCGGCCATGATGGCGACCTTGTAGCCCATGTCGCGGAAGTATTCGGCTATGGTTATGCCGGTGTATATGGAGGCCTCGCGCGCGGCCACGGGCATGTCGGAGGTGTTGGCTATCAGCACGGTGCGCTTCATCAGCGTCTCGCCGGTGCGCGGGTCGTGGAGCTCGGGGAACTCCATCAGCACGTCGGTCATCTCGTTGCCGCGCTCGCCGCAGCCCACGTACACTATGATATCGGCGTCGGCCCACTTGGCCAGCTGATGCTGCACCACGGTCTTGCCGCTGCCGAAGGGGCCGGGCACGGCCGCCACGCCGCCGCGCGCTATCGGGAAGAAGGTGTCTATTACGCGCTGGCCGGTTATCATCGGCTCGGTGGGCGCGATCTTCTCCTTATAGGGACGGCCGCGGCGCACGGGCCAGCGCTGGAGCATGGTCAGGTTGACCGTGCCGGTCTCGGTCCTGAGCGTGGCCACGGTCTCGTCCAGCGTGTACTCGCCCGACTTAATCGCGGTTATCTCGCCCGAAAGCTCCGGCGGCACCATTATGCGGTGCTCCACCACGGAGGTCTCCTGCACCACGCCGATTATGTCGCCGCCCTTTACCACGTCGCCCTTTTTGGCGCGCGCCTCGAAGGCCCACTTTTTGCTGTGGTCCAGCGACTGCACCTCAACGCCGCGGGTTATCCTGTCGCCCGCCTTTTTGTATATGGCGGTCAGGGGGCGCTGTATGCCGTCAAATATGGATTCTATCAGTCCCGGCCCCAGTTCGACCGAAAGCGGCGAGCCGGTGGATATTACCGGGTCGCCCGGCCCCAGGCCGCTGGTCTCCTCGTAGACCTGTATGGACGCGCGATCGCCGCGCAGCTCGATTATCTCGCCCACCAGGCGCTTATCGGACACGCGCACCACGTCGTACATACGGCTGTCGCCCATTCCGGAGGCGACTATCAGCGGGCCGGCAACCTTTACTATGGTTCCCTGCTGCATCGAAAAACTTACCCCACTTTCAACAGCCGGCGGCGGCGCGCCCGCCCGGGCACGCCGGCCGCATCCGGCATATGGATCCGCATGCGGCGGATCACTCGTTCACGAGAATGTCGGCGCCCACGGCCTTTTCCATGTTGGCCTTCATCGCCGCGCGCGCGTAACCGTTTGTGCCGCCCGCGCCCGGTATCGGTATTATCGCCGGGGTAGGCGCGGTCTTGTATTTGGAGATCGTCTCCTGTATGCCCTGCGCCGTGCGCTCGGTCACCAGGATTATCGCGTATCCGTCGCGGGCCAGCGCGTTGACGGCGCGTGCGGCCTCCTCGGGCGTCTCGACCGGCTCCACGCGCAGTCCCACCGCCGAAAACGCCAGCACTGCGTCGCGCTCGCCCACGGCCGCCATTTTAGTTGCCATACATATCACGCAGCCTTTCGCGCAGCCTGTCCATCGGGAAGCGGTTCACCAGCGCGGTCATTATCATGCGCACGGCCGCCGCCTCGCGCTCGCGAGCTATCAGGTATCCTACCAGCGGCAGCATGGAGACCGGCTCGTAGCGATGGAGCTCTATCAGCTCCTTGAGATAGTCGTCCTCCAGCTTCTCTATCTGCGTAAGGTTGCCCGACTGCTCGCTCTCCTCCAGCGCGCGCCTCAGGCGCGGCCAGTAGCGCTTGCCCGAATAGAGCGCACGCATATCGGCCGTATCGCCCGCCGCGGCCAGCTTTTCGACGCTGACCGTACCGCCCTCCAGCATGAGCCTGCGGGCGAACTCGCCGCCCCGGCCCATGGCGCGCACGCGCAGCCTGATAAGCAGGTTCTTTAGATCCACCTGCGTTTCAAAGTATTCCCTTATCTCGGCGGGCGCGCCATGCTTGAGGTTTAGGCTTATCTGGCGGTACATGGCCTTGTCCAGCCGTGCGTCTATCGCCAGAGGGTCGACCTTTACCACCATCTCGCGCGCAAGCGCGGCCGCCTCGCGCGCTATCTCGGGCGCAAACGCCTCGAAATGCCCGTCGCGCACGGCCTTCAGGGCGCCCTCCGCGCTCACGGTGCCGCCGTTCATTAGCGGCAGCGCGTCCGTATCCGCCATGCGGCCCAGCGCCTGCGCCTTGAACAGGAGCTTGAGGTTATGCACGTCGTAGCGATAGGAGAAGCAGTCGGTCACGCGCTTGTCGGGCGACGCGCTCACCATCAGCTCGCTCGCCTCGCGCACGTGCTTCGACGCCAGCTCCTCTACCTCGCGCTGACTGGAGGCCTCGCCCCACCCCAGCTCGCTGAGCATGCGGCACATCTCATCCGGCGTCCGGGCCGTGAGGAGCCGGTCCAGGCCGGAGCGGCCCACCAGGCTCCTTTCCAGCACCCGCACGCGGCCCACCGCGTATGCCTGACTCGTTGCCATATCACATCATCTCCCACCCGTGGGCACATGGCCCCGGGCGTAATCGTCACTGCGCCGGGAACAAGAGCTTGAGCACGTCGCCCTCCAGCGACGCGCGGGCCTCGCCCATGAGCGTCTCGTAGGTACACATTATCTCGGCGCCGCCGTCGCGCAGTATGAAGCCGCCGCCTATCGGGCGCCGCTCGGGGTCTATGCTCAGCCTGCCGGGCCTGCCCAGCCTTGTGAGCTCGGCGTTGACCGAATCGACGAACTCGGGCGTGAACACGCGCTCGTCGCGCTCGTCGAACACTATGCTCTCGGCGCCGCCCGCGTTTTTGATGAGAGGCGCCTTTACGAACTCGCGCGCCGTGGCCGTATCCATCGCGCGCATCCGCTCCAGCGCCTTCTGAAACGCCAGGTCTATCACCTCGCGCTTGGCGGCCAGCAGCGCCTTGCGCATGTCCAGCTCGGCCATGCGCAGCATGCGGTCGCGCATCTCGTCGCCCTGCGCCTGCGCGTCGGCAACGGCGCGCTGCTCGGTTTCCTTCTGGCGCTGCTCGCTGGCCGCGCGGGCCTTCTGCGCGCGCACGTCGGCGTCGGAGAGCAGCTGCGCCGCGCTCCTGCGCGCATCGCCCAGTATCTTATCGCGTATGGAATCGGTATTGAGCACTCCTGCCACCCTCCTTCCTTGAACGTGCGGTCATCAGATGATGAACCACACCATCAGGAAGGAAGCCAGCAGAGCCAGCACGGCGTAGGTCTCGACCATAACGGTCATGACTATGCCCTTACCGGAGGCCTCGGCGTTGCGGCCCACCATGCCAATGGCCGAAGCGGCCACGCGGCCCTGATATATGGCCGAGACCAGCGCCACTATCGCGATAGGCAGGCAGCTGGCCAGCACCAGCCAGCCCTGCTGAGTGGTCAGCGATATCATGCCGCCCAGCACGTTGGTCTTTATCAGCACTATGAAGCCGATGAGGAAGCCGTATATGCCCTGGGTACCCGGCAGCACCTGCAGAACCAGGCACTTACCAAACGCCTCGTCGTTCTCCGCAACCACGCCCGCAGTAGCCTGACCGGCTATGCCCACGCCGTAAGCCGAACCTATGCCGCCCAGTATGACCGCCAGTGCCGCGCCCACAAGCGCCAGTATCTGTCCCATTTCCATTGTGTCGTCCTCCTAATCATAATCAAGGGCCTTAGCCCGGGATAACGTTTCCGTCCGCGGGGCGCATGAGCCCCGCCGCTTATCACGCGGCTTCCTTTTCCAGGATGTCCACGTACTTGGTCTTGACGCGCAGGGGCTTGAACTCCCTGCCGCCGTCCTCATAGAATCGGGAGAAGAACTCGATGTACTGCAGGCGGCAGGAGTGGACGTATGCGCCCAGCGCGTTTATCGCCAGGTTGAACATGTGCCCGCCCACAAACACCAGCGCCGCGAATATCATCGTCACGGGGTTTTCCCAGAGCATGCCGGCGACCAGGTTTATGACCATGCCGATGACGCCGGTAGCCAGGCCCATGCCGAACAGTCGCGCGTAGGAGAGCAGGTCGCTCAGGTAGCTGGACACGCCGTACAGCTTGCCCAGGCCGCCGCCTATGCGCATGATGATGTTCTTTTTGCCGCGCCCGCCAAAGGCCACTATCACGACAACGCCCGCTATCGCCAGCCACTTGCCTATCTCGCTGAACACGGGGTTTATCATGCCCAGCGCCAGCAGGGCCACGCCCATCAGCAGCGCTATCCATGAGGCCTGGTCGAACACCGCGTCCCAGGGCTTGCCGCGCTTTATGTTCATTATCATGGCCATGACAAGGCTGGTGACTATCTGCACCAGGCCCAGCGCAACGCAGAGTATCATCATCATGAGGGGTTCGTCCATCGGCGCAAACATTAGCGCCGGCACCGATATGCCGAACCAGCCGCCGTACAGTATGCCCCAGAACATCGTGGACGCGCCGCCGGCCACCAGTATCTTGGCTATGTCGCCCACCGTGCCGCGCAGCTTGAGGAACTTGACCGCCAGCGCGGCCAGTATGCCCATTACCAGACCGTAGCCCGCGTCCGACACCATCATGCCGAAGAAGCAGATGAAGAACGGGGTCATTATAAACGTAGGATCCACGCCGCGGTATGCCGGCAGCGAGTACATCGCGATTATCGACTGATACGGCTTGAGGAAGCGGTTGTTCTCCATCATCGTCGGCGGGTTCTCGTCCTCGGCCGGCTCTGCGAACTCGACCACGCAGCTGGGCGATACCTCGTGCAGCCGCTTATCGACTGCCTCCTGCGCGTCGCGCGGCACCCAGCCGGTCATCACGAACGCCGCCCGCGTGCCGGTCAGCAGCGCGCCCGCCTTGTCGCGGTCCCGCTCCAGCGCCAGCACGTCGTAGAGTATCTTGAGCCGGGGCAGCTGGTCGCACATGCTCCGCGTGCGCTCGTCCAGCGCCGCGTGGCTCGCGCGCAGCCCGGCTATGCGCTGCCTGAGCGCTTCAATGTTGTGCGCGGGCGTGCCGGTGTAGTCGGCAAAGCTCTCCTGGTTGAAGTCGGCGTCCTTGAGCGCGCGGCTCATCTCGCCCCATTCGTCCAGCGGGCTGAGCGCGAATATGTGCGCGCCGTCCTTGTCGACGGCCACCACGTCGAAGCGCCCGGCCAGCTTCTTCTCGCTGAGCACGCCCCGCACCTCGTCCACGCGCTTTGCGTCCATCGTGCCCACCGCGCTCATGGTGAGGCGGGTCGCGCCCAGCCGCTCCAGCGGCTCGTTCAGCGCGCGGTAGGGCTCCAGCTGGGCAAGGCGCGTTTCGGCGCGACTCTCCTCGGCGCGGGCGTCGCTGTGCGCCCGGTCTATCTCCTCCAGCGCGTCGATGGTCTCCAGCGCCTGACCCATGGACGCCCACGCGGCGGCTATCTCCTCGTCGCCCACCACCGGGCGCTGCGCAAACAGGCCCTTCTTTGCCGTATCGAACCTGCTCAGGCGGCCTATCGCCCAGCTCAGGCGGGTAAGCGTCTGCTCGGCGCGCTCCAGCTCGCCCTCGTCGTCCACATGCCAGCGCTTCATTTCCTCGCCGCTTGCCGGCTCTATCTGCACGCAGCCCAGCTTCTGCAGCGCGCGCAGGAGCTTCTTCTTGTCGGCCGTCACCGCGACAAGGCTGATCTTCACCATATCAACGATTGCCATTTTTCACAATCCTTTCGAAGATCAGATCGGCCGCCATGGGCACGCGCTTCATCGCGTCCTGGCAAAGCGCCTCGCGCTCGGCGGCGCGCTTTACCTCCAGCAGCTTGATCTCGCCCTGCACGCCCTGCCTGCGTTCCTCGAGCAGCCGCTGCGCGCCGTCGCGTATGTCGCGCGCGGCAACGCGCTCCTGCGCCACGCAGGCCTCGTCGACCGACTTTATCATGTCGCGCGCCTGCCGCGAGGCGTCGCGCACTATCTGCTCGGCCTCCTGCTCCATCTTTTCTATCTGGAGCAATATGCTTTCGGACAACCTATCCACCGTCCTTTCGCGTAGAATACCACAAAGGCCCTGGCCTTACTTGGTGCCGAACAGGCGGTCGCCCGCGTCGCCCAGGCCGGGCACTATGTAGCCGTGCTCGTTGAGCTTCTCATCCACCGCCGCCACGAATACGTCCACGTCAGGATGCTCCTTCTGCACGCGCGCGATGCCCTCGGGCGCGGCGATGAGGTTCATCAGCTTTATCGACTTGCAGCCGCGCTTCTTGAGGAAGGTTATGGCCGCCACCGAAGAGCCGCCCGTAGCCAGCATGGGGTCGAGCAGTATTATGTCGCGCTCCTGAATGTCGTTGGGCAGCTTGCAGTAGTACTCCACCGGCTCCAGCGACTGCGGGTCGCGGTACAGGCCGATATGGCCCACGCGCGCGGAGGGGACCAGCTTGGTTATGCCGTCCACCATGCCCAGGCCCGCGCGCAGTATCGGCACTATGGCCAGCTTCTTGCCCGCTATCTCCTTGGCGGTGCACTTGCATATAGGCGTTTCCACCTCTATGTCCGTAAGCGGCAGATCGCGGGTGACCTCGTAGGCCATGAGCATTGCCACTTCCTCGAGCAGTTCACGGAACTCCTTGGTGCCCGTGTCCTTGCAGCGCATCAGCGACACCTTGTGCTGAATAAGCGGATGATCCATTACAACCAGTTTGCTCATATTCAGTCCTCCTCAGACAGGCGAACGCGCGGCCCTATTCCGCACTATTCACCAGCTTATATGCTCTTACATTATACATCATTTTGGATTTCCGTTCAATCGGCAATATGCGTTATGCAAAAATTTATCAATTTTTGCGCCTGCATCCGCGTTTTCCGCGCGTGCCTGCGCTGCTTTGCGCCGACTTATGCGTCATTCATTCGTGCAAGGTTCAGCTCATTCGCATTACATGCGCTATTTTTATTCAATCAGGTGTTCTCATTGTCATCACCGGTTTTGACCCTGTCGGCGCCGCAGGGCGACAGGTCCGCGATTTTGTCGCATATGGACCCGTCTGCCGCGCGCAGGTCGCACCTGGAGAGAATGCGAGAGGGCGAGCAGGCATTCTTGCGCTTCAATCGAAGCCGGAGGGTGTTGCAAAGGGCGTTGCTTTGCGGCAGAGCGGCGCATCCTTGCGCGGCGCTCCGCCGTTGGGGCAAGGGGATTTTGCAATGCCCTATATTCTTTTGTTGCTTTGTAGGCTATGGGGCGCGTTCTTGCGCCGCTTTTGGCTGCGGCAGCAGCCGCGTGGCAGCCTCCGGCGGCCAAGGAGGG